>DATMPQ010000217.1:0-10426 GCA_035567015.1 Chthoniobacterales bacterium
GCAATCGAAGCTGATCGCTTGCCGTCCGTGATTTTCTCCGGTCCGCCCGGCAGCGGCAAAACAACGCTCGCGCGCATTATCGCCGAGGTTACGCACGCCAAGTTTATCCGGATCAGCGGCGTGGAAAGCAACGTCGCTGAAATGCGCCGCGTGATTGCGGCGGCGACGAATCGTCTCCGCACTTCCGGACAAAAAACGATCCTGTTTATCGACGAGATCCATCACTTCAACAGAGCGCAGCAGGACATTCTTCTGCCCGATGTGGAAACTGGAAATCTCCGGCTGGTCGGCGCGACGACCTACAATCCCTTCTTTTACGTGAACAGCGCGCTTGTCTCGCGTTCGCAAGTTTTTCAACTCGAGTCGCTCCGCGTTGAACAACTCGAAGAATTAATCGATCGCGCACTGACCGACAAAGAACGTGGACTTGGGAATTACACGGTCAAGATCGACAAAAATGCCCGCCGGCATCTTGCCAAACTAAGCGACGGCGACGCGCGTAAAAGTTTGAACGCTCTCGAGATCGGCGTGCTCACCACTCCGCCCGATTCGCGCGGCGTTATCCATTTCACGCTCACGGTCGCCGAGGAAAGCATCCAGCAAAAAGCGGTCGTTTATGATCGCGCGGGCGACGCGCATTACGACACCATCAGTGCGTTCATCAAGAGTATGCGCGCTTCCGACGAAAAAAGCGCCATATATTGGCTGGCGAAAATGCTCCACGCCGGCGAAGATTTTCGTTTCATCGCGCGACGCATTGTCATCTTTGCAAGCGAGGACGTTGGCCTCGCCGATTCGGAAGCGTTGCCGCTGGCGATCGCAACGCAGCAAGCCGTCGAATTCGTCGGTTTGCCCGAGGCGCGCATTCCTCTTGTTCACGCTGTTGCTTACATGTGCCGGGCCAAGAAAAGCCGCGAAGCTTACGACGCGCTCAATGCCGCGGTCGAAAAGATCGAGGCGGAACAAACCAAACGCGTCCCGGAACATTTGAAAAACAAACATTTCCCTGTAAATCCAGAAAGATAGCTGGCCCTCCTCTTGCGTAATTCCGTTGCGAAATGAATCGTGATGGGTTCTGACGCGGCATCATGGCTTCCCATGAAAAACGATCAGCGGAAACCGCCTCATGCGTTGGGCGGCGATTTTCTTCGTTGCACTCCTGCTGCTTTACGGAGCGTCGCCCTATTTTTCCTTCTGGCGCTTCACTGTCGCGCTCAACTCACGGAACGGCGCCCGCCTCGCGGCGTATGTCGATTTCCCTGCCGTCCGCGAATCGCTGAAGCAGCAATTTCGCGCAGCGCTCCATCGGTCGCAGAATAACGATCAAACGAAACACAAAAAATTCGCGCGTCTCCTGACTGCTCTTGGTCCCAGCCTCGGCGACAGACTCGCCGACGCCCTGGTCGACACTTATATTACTCCGATTGGTCTGGCAGATCTGATTGCAAATCCCCAGGCGGCCAAAGATATCCAAACTTCTGCGGGCAAGCCGGCAGTTTGGAAGAGCGTGCATTGGTCGAGAGCCAAGAATGCTTTTTTCACCGGGCCGAGAGACTTCGCCGTGGACGTTAACGGAGTGCGGCTTCACTTTCGGTGGGAAGGCTTGGGTTGGCGGCTCCGAAAACTCGACCTTCCACTCGGACGGGAAAAAAGCCAAAGAAACTGGACGAACTTCGGTCGCCGCGCACAAATGGTCCTGGGTTGTGTAAAAGCAACAAAAAAGGGGCGGATCTCGCGATCCACCCCTTTCTATCTGTGAGCAGCTTCTCCTTAGCTGCCTTTGCTCTGCGAAACCACTTCGTTGAGTTTGAAAATCGGTAAGAACATCGCGATGACGATTCCGCCCACGATGAGACCGAGAACTACGATAAGCATCGGCTCGATCAATGAAGTAAGCGCATCGAGCATGGCTTCTATCTCTTCGTCCCAGAAATCGGCCATTTTTTCCAACATCGTGTCGATCTTACCGGTAGCCTCGCCAGCGGAGACCATTCGGAGCAACATCGGCGGAAAGATTGAGGCCTTCGAAAGAGCCACGGAAAGATTATCTCCTTTTTCGACGTCTTCGCTCACTGACTTGAGGCTTGTCTCGATCACGTGATTGCCCGATGACCCGCCAACGATGTCAAGCACCTCAAGAATCGGCACGCCGCTGCGGATGAGCTGCGCGAAAGTACGTGAAAATCTCGACATGCAAATCTTGTGCACAAGCGGTCCGAAGATGGGGAGCTTGAGTTTCCAACGATCGCTCCACTCCTTGCCCCGTTTGGAGCGCAAGAAGGTGCGGATGCCAAAAATAGTTCCACCGATCCCCAGGAGGAGAAAGTACCATCGCGCGCGAATGAAATCGCTCACGTCAAGGAGGAACTGAGTTGGAGCCGGCAACTTCGCGCCAAAATCCTTGAAGATTTCACCGAAAATCGGAACCACGCGAACAAGTAAGAAGGTCGTGATGGACAAAGCGATGCAGATCACGATGACCGGATAAGTCATCGCCGACTTGATTTTCTTCCGCAGGCGCGCGCTCGCCTCGAGGAAGCCCGCGAGCCGATCGAGAATGTCAGCGAGCAGACCGCCGTGCTCACCCGCTTTGACCATGCTCACAAAGAGCCGGTTAAAGACGCGTGGATGTTTGGCAATGGATTCGTGGAAAGTCTCGCCCCCTTGGACGTGCGAAGTCACATCGCTGATGATATGCCGAAGGTTGCGCTGGCGTTTCGGATCGCATTGCTCGTAAAGCGCGGTCAAAGCTTCCACGAGTGTAATGCCGGCCTCGACCATGGTCGAAAGCTGGCGCGTGAACAAAACCAGGTCAGTCTCCTTGACCGACCAAACGCGCTTGCGCGAACGGGTAGATGCAGCTTTTCGCTGAAGGGAGAGAACCATGAGCCCGCGGCTCATGAGGCTCGTTACGGCGTTGTCTTCATTCAGGGCATCTTGAATGCCCGAAACGATCCGGCCAGAGGCGTCTCGAGCCTGGTAGGAGAAGGTGATCATACTATAGCAGTTTTAATACATATAGCAGCTACGGTGCCATCGTCCTGCCGTCAGGTCATCACACCCACTTGTTTCCGTCACTCGCATCAACGAAACTTTCCCATCATGGCGATTGCCTCTGAACTCGTTCAGGTCGCCCCATCCCTGTTAATCTGGCAGTGTTACGACCCCACGCTTAAGGCCGACCTCTTTTCCACCGCCATCACTACTCGCAACGGACGTTTTCTTATCGATCCAATTCCGTTGACCGACGCTGCGCTCGGTCAACTGCTCAACGCCGATTCGGTCAACGGAGTCATCGTGACCAATCGCAATCATTTGCGCGCCTCTCTCGAGTTTGCGGATCGGTTCTCTGTCCCAATCTTCGCGCATACCGAGACATTTTCCGGCCAGGCGTTCCTCGGCACGAAAGTCGGTGACGGCGGCGAAATTTGTGATGAGCTCGCTGTCATCGCCATCGACGGCGCCGCAGAGGGTGAGATTGTTCTTCATTCCCCGACAAACGGCGGAACGCTCATTACCGGTGACGCGCTCATCAACTTTGAGCCGTACGGTTTCACTTTTCTTCCTCGGAAGTACTGCTCGAACGAAAAGGAAATGCGGCGCTCATTGCGAAGACTTCTCACCTGCAAAGCTGAGCGGATGCTTTTCGCGCATGGCTCGCCGATCTTGTCCCGAGCGGGCGAGCGCTTGCAACAATTGCTGGATGCTGATCTTTGAACTGGCTTGAAGTTGGAAACTAGACAAGTTGAAACGGCCGGCGTGCCGAGCGGAGCGCTGGGTCGTTTTTTGCGGCTGATTCGGTTTTCGCACACGATCTTCGCGTTGCCATTTGCGCTCGGCGCACTCGTCGTCGCCGCCCATGGCCGGCTCTCGCTGCGAGTATTGCTCCTTGTTCTCGCGTGCATGGTTTGCGCGCGCACTGCCGCGATGCTCTTCAACCGTCTGGTCGATTGGTCGCTTGATCAACGGAATCCCCGCACCGCTTCGCGTCACCTTCTGATTTCAAAGAAGGCCGCGGCGATTTTGCTGATACTGAGCGTCACGGCTTTTCTTCTCGCGGCCGCGTTCATCAATCGCCTGACTTTCGTTCTCTCGCCGGTTGCCCTCGCCATCATTTTTTTCTACTCGCTCACAAAACGCTTCACTGCCGCCACCCATTTTTTTCTTGGCCTCGCGCTGGCCCTCGCGCCGATCGGGGCGTGGATTGCTCAAACCGGACATGTCGATCTTGCACCGGTCATTCTGGCCGCGGCAGTGATCGGTTGGGTCGCCGGTTTCGATCTGATTTATGCGACGCAAGATTATGATTTTGATCGCCGCGAAGGCATCCGATCGCTCGTGGTAAGACTTGGAATCGCGCGCGCGCTTAGCCTGGCGCAGTTGCTGCACATCGCGACGCTGGCCGCCCTCATCGCTTTCGGTTTGGTCGCGAAGCTTGGGCTGATTTATTTCTGCGCGATCCCGCTCGTGGCTATGACGCTCGTTTATGAACATCGGAGCGCGCGCCATCTTGACGTTGCTGGAATCAATCGCGCCTTTTTCCAGAGCAACGCGTTTGTCAGCGCGATTTTCCTGATCGCCGTTTGCCTCGATCGTTTTCTCTAAACGAAAGCTACATCGCGTTCAGTTGCGCGACGCGTTGCGTGTGTCGCCCGCCTTCGAAAGCGGTTTCGAGCCAAACGCGCACGATTTGGAGAGCGAGTTCTTCGGGAATCATTCGTTGCCCAATCGAAAGCACATTGGCGTCGTTGTGCTGGCGCGAAAGCCGAGCGGTTTCTTCATTCCAGCACAGCGCGCAACGCACCTCGTGCACTTTGTTCGCCGCCATCGCTTCGCCATTGCCTGAGCCGCCGAACACAATGCCGCGTTCACACTCACCGCGCGCGACTGCCTCTGCGGCTGGCCGGATGAAAAGCGGATAATCGACCGGTTCTTCGCTGAAGGTCCCAAAATCTTTCACTTCGTGCCCGAGCGTGCCGAGCAATTCTTTCACCTTTTCTTTGTAGTGAAAACCAGCGTGGTCGCTGCCAAGTGCAATTTTCATCGAGACATTGTTACCTCAAAATGATGCCGGATGTCGAGAATCGAGGGCGATTTACCTCAATCGCCCGCCCTAGCCGCCGTGCAACTTCGCAAGTTCGCTCCAGATTTCCCGCTCCCGCTCCGTTAACTTCTTCGGCACGTTGATCTGAACATCGACGTAAAGATCGCCGCGTTTCCCAGAAATTCCGGGCAGTCCTCGTCCACGCAAACGAAATCGCTGGCCGCCCTGGGTTCCCGCCGGCACTTTCAGTCGCACACTGCCTTCCAGAGTTGGCACTTCTATTTCGGCCCCAAGCGCCGCTTGCCACGGAGCAATCTTCAGTTCGTGGATTAAATCGCTTCCTTCGACGGAAAAATCGGGATGTCGCGCCAAACGCACACGCAAAAACAGATCGCCGCTTTTCCCACCGCCCGCTCCGGCTTCGCCCTGGCCAGCCAACCGGATGCGCTGACCTTCGTGAACGCCGCGCGGAATCTTGACTTGGTAACTTTCTACTTTGTTTGAACCGCCACGCCGCAGCGAAACCGTGCGCGTCGATCCATGCAACGCTTCTTCGAGTGTGACCATAATGTCTGCTTCGACATCGCTTCCGCGTTCTGCTGTCGCTTGACGCCCAGCGAATCCGCCAAAAGCAGACCGGCCACGTCCGCCACCGAAAAATGCCTCGAAGAAATCGCTGAACCCGGTCCCGCCAAACTCGAATTGAATCCCGCCGTCGTCGCCGTGGCGATAGAATCCTCCTCCCGGCTGTTGCGCTCCCCATCCGGGCGGCGGTTGGAATCCCCCGGGTTGGTTCCAATCCGCGCCGAGTTGATCGTACTTCTTGCGCTTCTCCGGATCGCCCAGTACCTCGTATGCTTCGTTGATCTGCTTGAACTTTTCCTCGGCGGTCTTCTTATCCTTCGCCACATCGGGATGATATTTTCGCGCCAGTTTGCGAAAGGCGGCCCGAATTTCATTATCGCTCGCCGTCTTCGGAACGCCCAGGGTCTCATAATAATCTCGAAACTGCACCGCCATTGTTCGAATCTCTTCGCATGCATCGCGCTGCGCAACTCGCGCACGGGAGGGCGGCCCGGACGAGATTGGCGAGGCGACGCTCCGCGGAGCTGTGGAATTTGGAATTCGATTCTTCGGTTTGACAGAGTCTCGCCCTACCATTTGTGAGTTGCCGCCGCGCGATTTGTCGAAGAAAATTCGTCGGTGCGCGAGATCGGGAGATTTTTGGTTAATCTCGGTGCCGTTATCGTTCTTGTCGGCCTCATGCTTTGGAGCGGATTTGCTCCGAAATGGCTGGGGCGTTTGCCTGGCGACATCCGGATCGAGCGCGAGCACTCCGCTTTTTATTTTCCCATCGTCACCTGCATCATCATCAGCATTTTGCTGAGCTTGATCTTGTCGATCTTTCGTCGGTGATCATCTTGCGAAATGGCCGCCGCATCGCGCACTCAGTCTCGTCTGGGTGAACATGTCGCTCATCTCTTGCAATGCCGGCGCTGTCCACTCATGCAATCAACACCCGTTTCCGGCGGCGCAGTCACGAGCGACGTCATGCTGATCGGCCAAGCGCCTGGGCCACGCGAGCCAGTTTTGCAAAAACCATTCGCGCACACGGCTGGCAAAACACTTTTTCGCTGGCTCGAGGAATCATGCGGGATCAACGAGCTGGCCGTTAGATCGACAATTTATTTCGCCGCCGTTTGTCGATGTTTCCCCGGCAAAGCCGCAGGCGGAACCGATCGCGTCCCGAGCTCAATCGAGATTGGCAATTGCTCATGGTGGATGAGCGATGAATTCGAAATTCTAAAACCGCGTCTCGTTATCCCCGTTGGCAAACTCGCGATTGCCCAATTTGTTCCGTTTGAAAAACTGGGCGATGTCGTTGGAAAGAAATTTGCGCTGGATTTGGACGGACATCGTTTCGACCTCATTCCACTCCCGCATCCCTCTGGCGCATCGCCCTGGCACAAAATTCCGCCAGGCAAACAACTGCTCGAGAAAGCCATGCGGAAGATCGCGCGCCATCCCTCGATTCAGGCATTGTCACGATAAATTGCAGGGCGCTTGTGTGAAACGCCGAGTTGCGGCAGCTGACACAGTCGCCCTACAGTTTGGGATGTCTGGCCGATTACGCGTCACGGTCTGGAACGAGAATGTCCACGAGAAAAAAAATCCGATTGTCGCCAAGATTTATCCAAATGGAATGCACAGCTGCATCGCTGACGCGCTCAAGATCGACAGTAATGCTGAAGTCCGGACGGCAACTTTGCACGATCCCGAGCACGGCCTAACCAACGAAGTTCTCGAACAAACCGACGTGCTCATGTGGTGGGGACACGTTGTGCACGGTGAGGTTGCCGATGTGATCGTCGATCGTGTTATGAAGCGCATCTGGCAGGGTATGGGTTTTATCGCGTTGCATTCGTCGCATTACTCGAAAATTTTCAACCGACTCATGGGCACGAGTTGCTCGCTCACCTGGCGCGAAGCCGGAGAGAAAGAGCGCCTTTGGGTTTGCAATCCCGCGCATCCGATCGTGCGCGGCATCAATCGCTATTTCGAAATCGAAAACAGCGAGATGTACGGCGAGCCATTCGCGATTCCGGCGCCGGATGAAATTGTTTTCATTTCGTGGTTCGAAGGGGGCGATGTTTTTCGCTCCGGTTGCACCTGGAAGCGCGGCAACGGCAAGATTTTCTATTTCGCGCCCGGACACGAAATGTATCCGATCTTTTTCAATCCAAACGTGCAGCTGGTCTTGAGAAACGCGGTGCGCTGGGCCGCGCCCGATCCCGAAGGCTGGATCGACAGTTGCCCTCAAATTCCCATCTCCGAAGCATGCGAACCACTCGAACAAAAAGGCCCGCGCATGCACGAAGAAGGCGAGGAGGGCTACAGATGAGGCTGCGGCAAAAAACGTCCAACATTCAATGAACGCGATGCTCAGTTGAGTTTTCTGCATTGGATGTTAGGCGTTGAACAGCCTGCCCCGAGAGTTTTTCGGGGTTGAACGTTTTCAAGATGACTTCGACCGGCGTTCAAACCCGTGCTGACATTGCCGAATCTGATAAATGGGATCTGCGACGTCTTTTCGTCGATGTAAGCAAGTGGCGGGAGGATTTTGCCTGGGTGCAGCAGACGTATCCGCGGCTACCAGATTGGAAAGGTAGAGTCGGCGAAACAGCGAAGAGTCTCGCTGACTGTCTCGAATTCGAAAAAGCGCTCGAGTTGAAAATCGAGCGTCTCTATCACTTTGCGTCTCTTCAACTGGCAGAAGACAGCGCGAACAACGAGTATCTCGTGCGAATTGGCCAGGTCCAGAATTTACTGACAAAGGTCGGCGAAACAGTGGCGTTCCTTGTTCCCGAAATTCAAGCAATCGACGACCGAAATTTCGCAAAGTTCATGGTCGATCCCGCGCTCGCGCAGTGGCGGATCAAGCTGCACAAGATTCGCCGGATGAAGCCGCACGTGCTCTCCGAGCCAGAGGAGCGGATTCTTGCGCTCGGCAGCGTCGCACTCAACGGCTACGACGATACATTTTCGCAATTAACCGACGTGGACATGAAGTTCGGCGTTTTGGCCGACGAAACCGGTCGCGAGAAACCGCTCACGCAAAGTTCGTTTAGCTCGTTTCTAGTGAGACGCGATCACGAGCTGCGCAAACGTGCGTTTTATCAATTCTACGACGAATTTCACGATCATCAGTACACGCTCGCTACCTCGTTGGCCTATTCAGTGAAGGCCGACGTTTTTCGAGCACGCGCTCGAAATTACTCATCCGCGCTCGAATCCGCGCTGTTTCCCGACGACGTCCCGATGGAAGTTTACGATGGATTGATCGCCTCGGTGCGCGCGAACCTGAAGCCGCTCTTTCGATATTTCGATTTGCGGCGACGGGTTCTCGGGTTGAGCGAGCTGCACCACTACGACACCTATGTGCCACTTGTCGCCGGGATTGAAACGCACATCAGTTTTAATGAGGCGATCGAGCAAGTGATCGCGGCATTGCAACCGCTCGGAAAGGAATATGTCGATGTTTTGGCGGAGGGTTTGCGTGGGCGCTGGTGCGATCGTTACGAAACGAAAGGCAAACGCAGTGGCGCATTTTCATCGGGGAGTTACGGCGCGCCGCCTTATATCCTGATGAATTACAAAGAAGACGTCTTCTCCGAGGTTTACACGCTCGCGCACGAAGCCGGTCACTCAATGCACACCTGGTTTTCTCAAAAGTCGCAGAGCTTTCAGGATTACGACTACCCGATTTTCCTGGCCGAGGTTGCATCGACCTTCAACGAAGAGCTGCTCACGCATCATCTACTCGAACAAACGAGCGATCCGAAGACGCGCGCCTACATCATCAATCGACAGATCGACGACATTCGCGGCACGGTTTTTCGGCAGACGATGTTCGCCGAGTTCGAAAAAATCATTCATTCGGTCGAGGAAAACGGTGATGCGCTCACGCTCGAGGTTTTCAAATCGGAATATCACAAATTGCTGGAGGTATATTTCGGACAGAATTTTGTTCTCGATCCGCAACTGGATTTGGAATGTTTGCGCATCCCGCATTTCTATAATTCGTTCTACGTCTATAAATACGCCACGGGAATTTCGGCGGCGGTAGCGCTAGCGGAGCGCGTGCTTTCCGGTAAACCGGGCAGCGTCGATGCCTATTTTGGGTTTCTTCGCTCCGGCGGCTCCAAGTTCCCGCTGGAAACATTGAAAGCCGCGGGCGTAGACATGGGAACATCTGCGCCAGTCGAGAGCACGTTGAAATTATTCGAGCGGCGTCTCGACGAACTCGAAGGGCTCTTGCTCCCGTAGCGGTCCCGAAAGCGTTCGGGATCACAGTTCCAGCCCCCACCGGGCGCATCTACCGGACGCGGCAAGCTTTCTGCTTAGGCAGGAGAACCGTGGATTTTGATTGGCACTTGCGCGCAGCGTGTGGCTATGCCGAACTCGGCATGACCCGCGAGTCGCGCGCTGAGCTGAACGCGATCGATGCCGCGTTCCAGAACCGGCCAGAAGTATTGCAACTCCGGCTGCACCATCTCATGCACGAGAAAAAATGGTCGCGCGCGCTGCTCGTCAGCCGCAAGCTCTGCCGGGCCGCGCCCGAATGTAGCGCCGGATTTTTGCACGCCGGGTTCTGTTTGCACGAACTAGGAAAGACCGCCGAAGCCAAAAAGCTTCTGCTCAAAGGCCCGGCTGCGCTCTTGAAAGAGCCGATCTATTATTACAACATGGGGTGTTACGACGCGCTCCTCGGCAATGTGCGGGACGCGCAAATCCATTTGCAAACAAGCTTCCAGATGGATGCGTCCTTCCGCGAGATCGCGAAAAGAGACCCCGATCTAAAATCGGTTCAGGCGTTGATTT
>DATMPQ010000218.1:0-15592 GCA_035567015.1 Chthoniobacterales bacterium
TCCAAGTGACCTCGTAACCCATCTCCGCGAGCGTGAGTGAAAAGTTGCCCTGCGCACCTGCGAGATCGAGAATCCGCGCACCTGGCGCCAGCACCTCGGTCAAAAGCCGCAGCGTTTGCCGGCGCCGATTTTCATACGCGCAGGCATAACCGTGATTAGAGATCTCGCCATAAATTTCTTCTCGATCATAGGCGTATGAATCTTTCCAGGATTGCGGCCAATCATCTTGCCGATCGACGCGTCTCATGAAGTGACGTTGTAGTCGGCTCGCCGCGGCAGCGCGATGCGGGCGTGAAAATCACACGCGCGTCGCGTCGCCCGGGCGGCGGCGGCTAGAGGAATTTTGAAAAACTTCTAATAAATGAACGGGATTAACCGCTTCGTCCGGCGCATGTAGGGGCGGTAGTGCTCGCCGAGCGCTCCGAGGAGGGCGCGTTCTTCGATACGAACTCGCCGGAGAAATGCGCCGATGATCGGCACGCTCAGAAATAAGATCGACAACCAGTTTCCGAGACAAAACCCGAGACCGAGGAAAGCCAGAAGTGCGCCCGTGTAAGTTGGATGCCGGATGAAACGATAAGGACCGGAATCGATCAGCCGGTGTTCCGCCGAGATCGACACGTCAACGGTAAAATAGCGACCGAGATGACCGATCGAGTACCAACGCAGAATCAACCCGCCCAAAAACAAACAGAAGCCAATGAAATAGAATCCGCCGGGATGCGGTACGGTGGCGCCCGGCGCAAGCCACACCATTTGGACGCCGCACCAAAAGCTGACGATGGTGACGGCCCAGAGGAGAATAAGCGAATGCCGGTCGCGCGAGGTCGCGCGCACCGCTGCACGCCGCGTGAACGCGAGGTAAAGTTCCGACAGACCGTAGATCGCGCCCAGCAACATTGGATCGGGCAATCGCATCGGGGTTGGAGTAATGGAGTGTCGGCAAGGAATCAAGCCATTGCTCCCACTACTCAAATACTCCACGTCTTAGTAATTGCCAACGCGTAATCCGTATTGGATAGGAACGGATTGCAGTTATGATTCCGGTGAAAATTTGGCTTGGTTATCCCTATCCGCTCGGTGCCACCTGGCTGGGGAATGGCGTCAACTTCGCCATATTTTCCGAGACCGCAACCTCGGTTGATCTTTGTCTCTTCGACAGCGTGGATGCGCCCCAAGAAAACATGCGGATCCCAGTGACCGAACACACCGATCAGGTCTGGCACGTTTTCTTGCCGGATGTAAAACCCGGACAACTTTACGGTTACCGCGTAAACGGTCCGTACGATCCCAAGCGTGGAATGCGCTTCAACAGTTCCAAGCTGCTACTCGATCCTTATGCCAAAGCGATCGCCGGCGAAATCAATTGGGCCGATGAAATGTTTGCCTACGTCGTCGGCGACAAGTTGGAAGATCTGACGCGCGATTTTCGCGATGACGCGTGGGGAATGCCAAAGGCGGTGGTCATCGATAACGCGTTTGATTGGGGCAATGACAAGCGGCCCGGAATCCCGCTCCATCAGTCAGTGATTTATGAAGCGCACGTGAAAGGTTTCACGAAGCTGTGGTCGAATATGCCGGAGGAACTCCGCGGCACTTACGGCGGTGTAGGCAGCGCGGCTGCGATCGAATATCTGAAGGAGTTGGGCGTGACCGCAGTCGAGCTTTTGCCGGTGCACGCGCACGTCGATGACAAGGTGTTGATCGACCGCGGGCTGCGCAATTATTGGGGCTACAACACGATCGGTTTCTTTGCGCCAGACGCAAAATATTCCAGCAGCGGCGCGATGGGCGGCCAGGTCACGGAATTCAAAACCATGGTGCGCAATCTCCATGCTGCCGGTCTCGAAGTCATCCTCGACGTTGTTTACAATCACACCGCGGAGGGAAATCATTTGGGGCCGACGCTTGGTTTCCGCGGCATCGATAATCCCGCCTACTACCGGCTCTTGCCGGAAGATGCGCGCTTATACATGGATTTCACCGGCACCGGAAACACGTTCAACCTGCTTCATCCACGCACGCTCCAGCTGGTGATGGACAGCCTGCGCTATTGGGTGAACGACATGCACGTGGACGGTTTTCGTTTCGATCTCGCTTCCAGCCTCGCACGCGATCAAAACGGGGTGAACAAGCTGCACGCGTTTTTTGAAATCATTCACCAGGATCCGGTGATCTCGCAGGTAAAGTTAATCGCCGAGCCGTGGGATGTGGGCGAGGGCGGTTACCAGGTGGGAAATTTTCCAGTGTTATGGGCGGAGTGGAACGGAAGGTATCGTGATACGGTGCGCAGTTTTTGGAAAGGCGACGAGGGTCGCATCGGCGAGATGGCTTACCGGCTCACGGGTAGTCCCGATCTTTATCAGCATAGCGGGCGCCGGCCTTACGCGAGCATCAATTTCGTCACCGCGCACGACGGCTTCACGCTAAACGATCTCGTCAGCTACAACGAAAAGCATAATGAGGCGAACGGCGAGAATAACAACGACGGCGACAACAACAACCATTCGTGGAACTGCGGCGCGGAAGGCCCCACCGACGATCCGAAGATCGAGATGTTGCGCGCCAGGCAACGGAGGAACTTTTTGACCACACTTTTTCTTTCACAAGGCGTGCCGATGCTTTGCGGGGGCGATGAATGGGGCCGGACGCAGAAGGGAAACAATAACGCCTATTGCCAGGACAACGAGATTAGTTGGTTTAACTGGGAACGCGATGGAAAGCAAAACGGAGTGCTCGAGTTCACGAAAAAATTGATCCGCCTGCGGCGCGAACATCCGGTCTTTCGGCGACCGAAATTTTTCCAGGGCCGGAGGATTCATGGCTCGGAGATCAGGGATGTGATGTGGTTTAATGAGGGCGGCAACGAGATGAGCGATGAGGAATGGGCCTCCCCGCTAGTGCGTTGTCTGGAAATGCTCTTGAGCGGCGACACTATTGATGTTCTGAATTTTCAGGGCGAGCCGATTCGGGATGAAACATTTTTGCTCCTCTTCAATGGCTACCATGAACCAATCGCATTCGTGCTGCCAGGCGAGGAACACGTGGAGTGGGAACTGATTCTCGATACCGTGGACGAAGAAGGGTTTTTGCGGGAGCCGCGGAAATCTGCCTCCGGTGACGATGTCGAGGTGGGCGCTCGGGCCGCGTGTTTGTTAAGGTTGACGATGGGATTGCATGCCCAAGCGCGCCGTGAATCGTGGAAAAAGCGACATGTCGATCTTCCAGCAGTGGTTAAGGCTAAAGAAGAACCCGCTGAGGCGAAAAAATCTTAACCATGAACTCGCGCAGCGACACGAAGTGCACAAGGCGGATAATTATGGCTTGCGCTGAATCCATTGCGACCTGCGTGGACGCTGTGCGAGGTTCAAGCGCGTCGCGGGTTAATATTTCTTTTGCTGCGCATTCTTGCCGCGGGCAACGAATCCAGTTATAGGAAACGTGATGCGCAGCTTTTCCGGCGCGGACACTATTTGTCGTTAATTCGCTTATGACACCGACTTCTCTTGTCATTGTGGCGGACCGCGGCAGTCTCAAAGCATACCGGGTGGATGAAACACCAACACGCGGTCCCAGCCTGCATCTCATTCAAGCATTCGACCTCACGGACGCGCACGGGAAACTCATCGACAAGGTGACCGATCTCGCTGGTCGATTTCCGGTGAGCGATGGAGCTGGGCGCCATGCCAATTCGATTGCGGAACGGACGCAACTAGACACGGAAACCGATCGCCGGATTTACAAACAACTGGCCGATCAAATCGTCAAGATTACCGGCCGCAGCGGCAAGGAAGGTTGGTCATTTGCCGCGCCCGCCGAGATTCACGGGGCGATTGTTGATCTGTTGCCGCGGGCGGCGCGCGATCGGATCGTTGAGCACGTGAAATCGGATTTGGTTAAAATTGAATCGGCGAAATTGCCCTCGCATTTTCGCTCGCTCCGGCCGCTCTAACTTGTCATCCCGAATCCCGCGACTGCGAGATGAGGGACCCACATAAACTTGATGACGCTTTAGTAATCAGAGTGTTGTTAGCTTCGACTGCAAAAGGTCCTTCGCTCCGCTCAGGATGACGTCGCGTTTACCTTTTGCGTCAGCAACACGCGCTGAGTATTGTCCAAATAATTATGCAACTGCCCGTCAACATCACCTATCGCGGCCTGGAAAAATCGGAGAACATCGACAATTTAATTTTGGAATATGCATCGCGGCTGGAAAAATTTTGCGATCACATCAACCGCTGCGACGTGGCGATCGAGCAACCAAACCACACGCACCACAAAGGAAATCAATTCCGCGTCCGCATTGATGTCACCGTTTCGCGCGGGCACGAATTGGTGGCCGACGAAAAACCAACGGATAACCGCGCACACGAGCCGCTGGCCAAAGTCATCCACGACGCCTTCAAAACGATGGAGCGCCAGCTGCGCCACTTGGTCGAGAAGCAAAGGCGAGAGTAAGGCGCCAGACAGGCGCGCGATTGAGGTCAATCGTCCCCACCTACGCCGGGGCGCCGCCGAGAGCGCCGGGAAGCGGCGGGGTGACGTCGGGCGCTGCGATCACTTGTTTGGGTGGTTTCTCCGGTGGCATCTTTTGACCAGGCGGTGGACTGATACTCGGTGGAGGATTCAACAAGCGACCGTGCTTGACAATTTCTTTAATCTGCGAGCCGTCGAGGGTTTCGTACTCGAGCAGCGCTTTGGCGATGACCTCGAGTTTGTCCCGATTCGCCAGCAACGTTTTTTTTGCCGTTTGATACGCTTCATCGAGAATCTTGCGCACTTCGTGATCGATTTCCTCCGCGGTCGCTTCGCTGTAATCGCGCGCGCGCGAAATATCGCGGCCGAGGAAAACGTAATCTTCGTGGTCACCGTACTCGACCATGCCCATCTTTTCGCTCATGCCCCATTCGCAAACCATCCGGCGCGCGATCGCGGTGGACATTTTGATGTCGCCGCGCGCTCCATTTGTGATGTCGCCAAACACAATTTCCTCCGCGACTCGGCCGCCCATGCTGACGGCAAGACCAGCGAGCAATTCATTCTTGCGATTCGTGTATTTGTCTTCCTCCGGCAACCACATTGTCGACCCGAGCGAGGGGCCGCGCGGGATGATCGTGACTTTGTGCAGCGGCTCGGTGTGCGGCAGCAGCTCGAGCAACAATGCGTGACCGGCTTCGTGGTAGGCGGTGTTTTGTTTTTCTTTTTCGCTGAGCGCGAGACTGCGGCGCTCTTTGCCCCAGCGAACTTTGTCGCGCGCTTCTTCCAGTTCGGCGAGCGTGATTCCCTTTAATCCGCGACGCGCGGCGAGCAAGGCCGCTTCGTTGATGACGTTGGCGAGCTCCGCGCCGGAATAACCAGGCGTGCCGCGTGCAACTACGGCGAGATCGACACCCTCCGCGAGCTTCACTTTCTTCGCGTGCACGCGAAGAATTTCTTCGCGGCCTTTCACATCCGGAAGGTTGACGGTGATTTGTCGATCGAAGCGTCCGGGACGCAGCAACGCCGGATCGAGAACATCGGGCCGGTTGGTCGCCGCGATGATGATCACGCCTTCCTGTGTATCGAAGCCGTCCATCTCGACGAGTAACGCATTGAGCGTTTGTTCGCGCTCGTCATGTCCGCCGCCCACGCCGTGGCCGCGATGACGTCCGACCGCGTCGATTTCATCAATGAAAATAATGCAAGGGGCCGATTTCTTGCCCTGCTCAAACATGTCGCGGACACGGGAGGCGCCGACACCGACGAACATCTCGACAAAATCCGATCCGCTGATGGAAAAGAACGGCACATCCGCTTCGCCCGCGATGGCGCGCGCGAGCAAAGTTTTTCCGGTGCCAGGCGGGCCGACCAGCAGGACGCCCTTCGGAATGCGGCCGCCGAGCTTCTGAAATTTTTTTGGATCGCGCAAAAATTCGACGAGCTCCTGCACTTCGTCTTTCGCTTCCTCGACGCCAGCGACGTCGCGGAAGGTAATTTTGTTCTTATCCCGTGCGAGCATGCGCGCTTTGCTTTTGCCAAAATTGAGGGCGCCTTTCCCGGCCATGCGGATTTGCTGGCGGAAGAGGAAATAGAGGACGAGCAGGAAAAGCGCGATGGGCAGAAAGCCGACCACGGTTTGGGCGACAACGTTCGATTCCGTGACGATGGCCGGCTGAATTCCCGCAGCGGCGAGGCGCTCTTGCAGGTTAGTGTTGTAATTGAGGTAGATTGTGGTCCGAAACGGAATCTGCTGAGCAGGGGCAGCGCCAACGCCCTGCTTGATGTAAGAGCCGCGCAAGGTTTGGGTGGGCCGCCCGTCTTCGACCACAAGTTTGAGCGGATAATTTTTGTCGGTGACAATCTGTTTATTCTCCAGCAGCTCGAGAAAACGATTATAGGGGACGTCTTCGACCGGTTGCATCCCTCCGCGATAAAACAACATGGCGAGCGCAATAAAGCCGAAGGCGATCGCGATGAGGATGACGCCGCGCCAGTTAAAATTGGGTTCGCTTCCCCGGGATTTATTCTCCTTTTGGGGGTTGCGATCGGATTGAGACATAAGAAACAATGCGCTTCAAGGGCAGGCGCCGCAAGGGTAACATGAAGGTTTGGCCACCGCAAAGAGCAGGAGCTGTTCCGAGAAGGCGAATAGTGAACATTGCGTCGCTCGTCGATCTCGGTAAAACTTTGATCTAAACATCGACATGACGGAACTGGTCACATCGGTCGCAGATAAAATCGACCGCGCGGTACAGCGCGTAACGCCATTGGCCTACCGGGTGCGGCGGACGGGCCGCCGGTGGGTGCGTCGCGCCTTGCGCAAGCCGCGCAGCGTATCGGAAGGACCGAACTTGCTTCCGTTGTTGATCCAGGTCCTGGCTAGTTTCTCGAAGGCCGACGGTGTTTTGCTCGAAGAAGAGATCGATTCCAGCCTCGGATTTTTGCGTTACGATTATCCGGAGGCTGTTTATTCGGAGTTGCGCCAATTGTTCCGGCAAGCGCTTTACGAGCAGCAAGATCTCTCGGCCATGGCGCAAAAACTTGGCGCGCAATTAAGCACGGAGCGCAAGATCATGCTGGGTGTTCAACTTTATGATCTGATCTCACAGGCCGGATTGAAGCAGGAGCAGGTCGTCGCTTTTTATTCGTTCATGTCGCAACTGGGCATGGCGGCCCAGGCCATTGACATTGTCTATCAACTGAATGCATCCGAGGATTCCGATCCGTCGATCTATCAGCGCGGCGCCTCACCGTTGGAATCGCTCTCCTTTGCTGCAAACGGGAAAGGAGATGTAACACTAAAAAGTCTCGCGGAAAGCGATCGGTTGCTCGCCTTCCGTTATCACGACCTCATTTTGCTGAAAAATTACAGCGGCCAGAATGTGTCGGTGCGCGGCCGACCGTTATCACGCGGTGGGTTCTGCCGGATTTATCCGGCCCAGCGTATTCTCGTGGGCGATCAAGTGCTCAGTTATCAAGAGCTGGCCAATTACTTCAACGCCAAGAAAAACGTTTCGCTGCCGCAGATTTTCGTCCGGGTAAACAAGGACGCCGATGAAGTGGAACTGGAGCGCTCCCGCACGCGGGAAAGTGCGCTCGAGATCACGTTCGGACTGAAAGTGCGCGTAAGGGCGTTGCGCGATGTCGATGCTGTGCTCAACGGCGTAAAGATGGAGGCGGGCACCCAGATCGAGGCAACTCTGGAGGACAAGATCCTTTTCCACAACGACAGCGAAATGGATTTGATCGATCTCCGCCGGCGGGCGCGTGCTCTCGGCGGCCGGTTTCAACTAAAGGCATCCAAGTCGGAGTATCTCGTCTCCAACAACCCGAGTTTGCTCGAAGCCGACGATATTTTGCTTTCTCCGGGAACGAGCGGTGATGTATTGCTGAAGATTTTCTGCGATTACGATAAGCGAGTCGGCCAGCTGGAAGTGATCGAAGCGGATCGGCCAATCATGGTGGGCGAGACACCGGTGCGGACCTCTGCCCCGCTCAAGGACTGCGACACCATCCGGATCGATATCGGGCAGTTTCTCCGGTGTAATTTCTCCGAACGCATCATCGAGGAAGAGCGCAACATCATTCGCAGCCTCGAGGTGAGTGAAGTCACCCACCGTTTCAGCAACGGCGACACCGGTTTGGAGGGAATTTCATTTGCGGTGAATCGGGGCGAGCTGGTTTGCGTGATGGGCGCGAGCGGTTCGGGAAAAAGCACGCTCCTCACAGTGCTGGCGGGACAACTTCAGCCCACCCGCGGGCAGGTCCTCCTAAACGGACAATCGCTTTATCCGAACCTCGACATACTCAAGCATTACATCAGTCATATCCCGCAGGAAGACGCCTTCGACGAACATTTGACGATCGGAGAGAATCTCCAATTCGCGGCTGCGATGCGCTCGCCTCATCTCTCACGACGGGATCGGATGCGCCGGCTGGAAGCGAAACTGCTCGAGCTCGGCTTGGGCGAGCGTCGTGACGCCGTGGTCGGCAGTGCGGTCAAGAAAACGCTGAGCGGCGGCGAACGCAAACGTCTCAACATCGGCCTCGATATGATCGGCATGTCGGATGTTTATCTTTTCGATGAGCCGACCTCTGGCCTTTCCTCGAAGGATTCAGAGCACGTCATCGAGATCATTCGCGGCATGGCGCACAACAAGATCATCATCGTCACCATCCACCAGCCAAGCTCCAAACTTTTCCAGATGTTTCACAAAGCCATCCTCGTCGACAAAGGGGGGCAGCTCGTTTTCTTCGGCACGCCATCAGACATGCTTCGTTACTTTGCCGAAGCGGAACATCAACATCAATTCGGCGCCGAGCTGGGGGCATGCCCCTCCTGCGGAACGACGCGGCCCGAATTTATTTTCGACGTGCTCGAGACGCCGCTGCGCGATTTGAGCGGGGACATTATTTACGAAGAAAATAATCGCGGCCAGCTTGTCGCCGCGCGCCGTTATTCGCCGGAATTCTGGCGTGACAAGTATGAGGCGTTCCGGTTGATCCAGGACGTCAAACAAGTTTCGCTGCGCAAAGAACCGGTTGCGCCGTTGCCCGCCGCGCCGGCGCAGAAAAAGCGATTGCCCTTTCGCTGGCACGACGAGTGGACGCAATTCCGAACGTTGTTGCGCCGCTCATTCGTGAGCAAATTGCGCAATCGCGCCAATCTCATTATCACGATCGGCGTCGCGCCGGTGCTGGCGTTGCTCATTGCCACTATTCTTCGCTACTCGGACAGCGGGAAATACGATTTCGCCTCTGCTTATCACATCCCGACCTTTCTCTTTCTTAGCCTGATCGTCGCGATGTTCCTCGGCCTAACAAATAGCGCCGATGATATCATTCGCGACCGAGCGGTGCTGCAACGTGAGCGTAACCTCAACGTTCGGCTGCCTTACTACGTGATTTCAAAAACCCTCACTCTCGGGGTTTTCGCGCTTATTCAGTCCGTGCTCTTTGTTTTGATCGGAAATTACGTCTTGGAAATCCGGGGGATGTTTTGGGTCGATCTGGGCATCATGCTCATAACAGCGATGGGTGGCGTGTCGCTTGGTCTCGTCATCTCGTCGCTCGTCGCCGATCCCAAAACGGCGGCCAATATCGTCCCGCTCGTTTTGATTCCGCAGATCATCATGGGCGGCGCGCTCATCAAGTACGAGGACATGAACCGAAACCTTGCGCTCGTTTACGCGCTCACGCACTGGTTCTCCGAGCACCCGAGCAAAGAGCAAAGCAAGAAGATGGAGAGCAAACTTCAGGTGCCCTTTGTCTGCCAGTTCGTCGCCATGCGCTGGTCGTACGAAGAGCTCATCGTTGCGCAAGCGAAGCTCAATCCCTTAACCCGGCGGCAGGACCGAGCGCAGCGTGAGATCGACCGGATCGTGGCGGAACATAGGCAGGATCCTGCGGAAAGTAAGCGGCTCGATGAGCTGAAAGAAACACTTGCGGTTCTTTCCGGCTTGGAAGCGAAATCGGCCAGAGAGCTCGATTATTATCTTGGCCTGGCCGATAACATTCTGGATCGCAAACGGCCCTTTGAGCGTGCGCTTTTCAGGGGCGCGACCGGTCCGGTCACGGCCGAGCAACTTTACCTAAACCAAAAGGTCTCGGATTTGATTTCCAACGCCGAGATGGAGCAAAATGATTATCGGCGTAGCAGCCAGCCGAACGTTTTCTTCGGTCCAGAAAAACGCTATCTCGGCATTAAAGTCGGGGTTGTCTTCTTCAACACCATCGTCTTGATTGGATCGACGCTCGTCTTGCTCGGACTACTGCACTGGATTTTACGCCGACAATTAGAGGTGCGACGGAGCTAGATAGAGACAAGTAATTAGTTCGATGTTAGGCGTTGAACGTTGGGCCTTGAATTGTTCGACCAACTATGAGCAGAGATAAAACCACGCGCTTGATCGTCGCCGCCAGTGAAAGCGACGCGGACATGTTGTATGCCACGAGATTTTTTGCGCCCGATCCATTCATTTTTCTTGAGCAAAATGGCAGGCGCACCCTGGTCTTGAGCGATCTGGAGATCGATCGCGGTCGCAAGCAAGCCGAGGCGGACGAATTTGTTTCGTTCAATAAACTGGAGCGCGAGGTGCAGCGCAAAGATCGGTATGCACCGCCTTACGAGAAAGTCCTGGCCCATTTTCTCCGGAAACGCGGCGTCAGATCGACTATCGTTCCGGCAAATTTTCCGCTCGGCTACGCGCAAGAGCTAGCTGCAACTAGAATCCGGCTCCGTGCGACGAACGGACTTTTCTGGCCGGAGCGCGAAGCAAAATCCGAGAAGGAAATCAAAATGATCGAACACGCGTTGCGAATTACCGAAACCGGGCTGAGGCGCGCCATCGAAGTCCTGAAGGCGTCGAAAGCCGGCGCGGGAAAAAGATTGCGCTGGAATGGCAAAACGTTGACCTCGGAAATGCTGCGCGCCGAGATTGATTCCGCGATCTTGCGCGCAGGCGGAAATCCGACTGGCACGATCGTTGCCGGCGCGGATCAGGCATGCGATCCACATGAACGGGGCTGGGGCGCGCTCTACGCGGGTTCATTGATCATTCTCGATGTTTTCCCGCGCGACATGAAAACCGGATATTTTGGCGACATCACTCGGACGGTTGTGCGCGGACGGGCGAGCGATGGGCAACGAAAACTTTGGGAGACAGTGAGAGCCGGACAGGCGCTGGCCTTGAAAAGAATCAAAGCGGGTGTGGACGGCCTCAAGATTCACCAAGCGATCCAGGAATTTTTCACCAAGCGCGGCTATCCGACTGAAGTTCGAAAAGGCCGCCAAGTCGGATTTTTTCATGGGACCGGACATGGACTTGGGCTTGAGATTCACGAGTATCCGCGTTTACAGAAAGTCACATTGAAAGATCGACAGGTGCTCACGGTCGAGCCGGGTCTTTATTATCCGGGCCTCGGCGGGGTGCGCCACGAAGACGTGGTCGTGGTGACAAAGAGTGGTCACCGAATGCTTTCGCGTTTTCCCAAGCGATTGGAAATCTGAACGAAGCGCGCAGCGAAGCGTCTAATCCATTGTCATGGCGATGTTTCGCGCGGACGGGGAAGTGCTGCGCGCATGAAGTGACAATTCGTTTTGATACACTAAATTAAGATTGACATGTTTTACCCTGGCGGCGGCGGATTTCTTTTCGGGCATTATTGGCTGCTCTACATCGGGGTCCCGATGATCATTGCGCTTTGGGCGCAGTTCCGGGTGAGTAGCGCGTTTAGAAAATGGGGCGAGGTGCGGGCCAGCTCCAACATCACCGGCGCGGAATGCGCGCGGGAAATCCTGGAGGCGGCGCAAATTCACGACGTCGATGTTGTCGAGACAAACGATTTCCTCGGCGATCATTACGATCCGTCGAGCAAGAGGCTTTGCCTCTCGAGCAACGTATTCAACACGCCCTCGGTTGCAGCGCTTGGCATTGCCGCGCATGAAACCGGGCACGCCATTCAACACGCTAAAGCTTACGCCCCGCTTATGGCGCGGATGACGATCGTGCCGGTGACCATGTTTGCTTCGCGCATGCTGCCGTTTGTGATCTTTGGCGGCCTCTTCTTTCACATTACGGGCCTGATCACCCTCGGCATCTATTGCTATCTCATTCTTCTGGTTTTCCAGTTGATCACGCTGCCGGTGGAGTTTGACGCTTCGCGGCGCGCGAAAATTATTTTGCAACAGATGGGCATCGTGCAGCCGGGCAGCGAAGTTGCGGGCGTGAACAAGGTTCTCAACGCGGCCGCGCTCACCTACGTGGCGGCTTTCATTGCCGCACTCGGCAACCTGCTTTGGCTACTTTCCGTGCGCGATCGCCGCAATTGATCCGCGCCGGACATTGAAGAAGATGACTTCCATCGCGCTACCGCCCGCTCGTCGCCTAACCGATTTGTTATCGTCGGATCTTAGCGCACGTGCTAAAGCTAAGCGCGAGGCGATGAACCAGGCGAGAAAGGACGAAGATCAGCAGCTGGTGGCGCGCACGCAATCAGGCGAAGCTGCCGCCTTCGACCAGTTGGTCGTGAAATACACCCCGCGTCTCTACGGTCTGGTTTACAACATGACCTCGAACCATGAGGACACGAACGATCTTTTGCAGGACGTTTTCTCCAAGGCTTACAAAGCCATTCGCGGTTTTCGCGGCAAGTCGTCGTTCTACACCTGGATTCATTCCATCGCCGTAAACATGACGCTTAATTTCCTCAAGAAACGCGGCCGCCGTTTTCATCTCAGCCTGGACGATATCGATGCAAGCATTCAGAATGACAAGGAGTTCCTCGAGCTGACAGCGACGAGCAGCCCGGTGCGGGAGGCGGACCTCTCCGAGCTGCAGCGAAGATTGAACGAGGCCATGATGAAATTGTCTGATGAACACAGAGCTGTGGTTACCATGTTTCACATTCAAGGGATGCCCCATGCCGAGATCAGTAAAATCTTGCGTGTTTCGGAGGGAACGGTACGCTCCAGGCTTTTCTACGCGAATCGGCAACTGCAAAACTATCTGGACGAATTCCGCAAAAATCCGGTTGCTTAAACCGCGCGGCCATGGACGAATTTGACGAGAACGAAATTGCAAAGCTGCTCCGGCTGAAACGCTACGAGCAACCGCAGCCGGGTTACTTCGATAATTTCCTGCACGAATTTCACCGCCGGCAGCGCGATGAATTGCTTCGCCAGCCGCTTTGGCGGATTTGCCTGGAGCGCACTCACGACTTCATGTTCCGGCTCAATGTTCCTTCCCTCACGTCCTATCCGGCAGCGGTCGCAGCGGTCTTGATCTGTGCCGCGGTCATCTCGCTCAGGATTTACCAGGAACCGGAAACCGCCAGGGTTGCCGTCCGGAGTCAGCCAGCACTATCGGCGACGACGAATGCAGAAGGAGAATGGACGCTCGCGTCCCCGGTGGCCACGCGGGTTTTCACTACGCGGTCGCTTCGTAATTCCAGTGAAAGCGCCCGCGCTCATCGGGCCGCCCCGCCGCGCTATGTGCTCGATAGCGTTCCCGTGAGTTATGAGCCGACTTTCAAATTTTAGTCGCGCGCCGGAATTTCTTTTCCGGCTTCACTTCGCGTCCTTCTCCAGACTCACCCTTGCGCTGAGTTTCTTGGCGGCGACGGGCCTCGTTCGGGCCCAGGACGCGCCCACTTCCTCCATCAGCCGCCAAGTCAAGGATGTCTTCGAGCACGCGGCCAAGGCGGTGGTGAAGATTCATGGGGTCGACGAGCACAGCGAAATTTCCGGCACCGGGTTTTTTGTCGACCCAACCGGCACGCTCTACACCTCCTACACGGTTGGCGGTGAAGCGGGAAATTTCACGATCGAGTTTGCGGGCAAGAAATATCCAGCGCGTCAAATTCTGGCCGATATCCGCAGCGGCATGGCCATGCTAAAAGTAGATCTCGCGACGCCGGCGTTGCCGATCGGCAAATCGGAGCAACTCGAAATCGCGACACCGGTCGTTACTATCGGTTACCCGCTCGACCTGCCCGAAACGCCCAGCTTCGGCATGATCGCCGGGTTTGATCGGAAATATCTCGGCCGCTATTTTTCGACCACGCACTTGCGCGTCAATCTGCCGACCCAGCGGGGAGAGGCCGGCGCACCGCTCTTGAATTTGAATGGCGAGGTCGTTGGTATCCTGGTTAGCAGTCTGGAGAACAATTCCGCTTGTTACGCGTTGCCAATCGATGCGGCGGAAAAAATCCGCCGCGACTTTGTCCGTTTCGGTGAGGCGCGCCATGGCTGGATCGGCGTTAACGTTTCCGAAGCGCTGGCGCCAGTGGCGGGTTCCCGCGCGGAAATGACTGATATTATGCCTGGAACGCCGGCCGCGGATTGTGGGGCCAAATCCGGTGACATCCTCTTGCAAGTCGGCCGCACCAAAGTGTGCGAGCCCGAAGACGTGCTGGACGCCTCGTTTTTCATTACGGCCGGCGACATCGTGCCCATCACGGTGATGCGCGGCAATGAGAAGTTGACCTTCAACGTGCAGGCGGATTTTCATCCAGCCAGCCAGCGTCCTCCGCTAATTGCCGCGCCAACGATGAATCAAGCTATTCCGCTTAAGCTCGATTCCCAGGTGCAGCGCCGGCCGTAAAATTACCGCAGCCTCCGGCTTGCGAATTGAATTAAGCCCGACTCGCAGCGCTCTAACGTGCGAACTTCTCCACACCGCTCAGCCGTTAAGGAGGCAGCGCGGTGCCTACGTCGGATTTGACCAGGGCGACATCCGTGGAACTGATCGTGCCATTTGCATTCACATCTTCGCGGAAATTTGAGCTACTGACCGTCGCGCCCACTTGCGATTTGGTCAGAGCGACGTCCGCCGCACTGACGGTGGCATTGCCATTCACATCACCAACCAGCACGCCCATGGAAACGGGAACGTCGCCCATGTGTGTACCATCGTTCACGTTACTAAGCGTAACTGTAATCCTCTGGACATTGGTCACGCCAGTGAGATTGGCCGTGACCTGCGACCCGCTCACGCTGAAACTGCTCACGCTCCCGGTGCCAGAAGTCACTGAGGCGCCCCCGACCGTGACGGGGGTGGCGAAGTTAATAATCATCTGATAATCGTTTGTGCTCCCGCCGCTGCGGCATTCGACTCCCACGTTGCCAGTCAGTGGCAGCGGGACATCGAAGGTCCCGGCTCCGCCGTGGGTCTTTCGCGAGAACGCGCTTTGCGCCACTGGGGCGCCGGGAGCGACGCGAACGTAATAAACGTCTTCTTCATGCTGATTGGTGTTCGGGTTGACGTTAAAGGTGGCGGAATACGCGACATTGCCCCCGGTAGCATCTGAAACGATCGTGATGTAATCGCCTATCTTGTTCTGATTCGGATAGCCTTCGAAAGGATTAAAGGAATTGCTTACCGCGACGTTGGCCGACCACGTAACGCCGCCGTCCACACTGTAAGAATAAAAGAGCTGCGAATCGGTGTTGTTCGCGGCGTTTCGCGTGTCCAGCCAAACGGAATCGATGCGCCCATTGGGCGCGACCGAAAGCGTGCCGAACCAGTGCCACTTGTTGTGATTGATGGGATCGTCGTTGATCCGGAGGGGAGCGCTGAACGTTTGTCCGCCGTCCGTGCTGCGCACGAACATC
>DATMPQ010000219.1:0-3936 GCA_035567015.1 Chthoniobacterales bacterium
CCAACCAAGACCGGGGAGGGGCCGAAGCAGATAAAATTGAGTGATAATTTCGGGAAGAAAAATACCCTTCTTCTTTTTTTCCCGATGGCGTTTACCGGCACCTGCACAACGGAGATGTGCGGGGTGAGCATGGATCTGTCGGCCTACGGTAGTTTAAACGCGACCGTTTACGGAATCAGCGGGGACAATCCCTTCGCGCAGGAGGCCTGGGCGCAAAAGGAGAAAATCACCGTGCCGCTCCTCAGTGACTACGAGCACAACGTCGCAAAAACCTACGGCGTCGCTTACGATTCGTTTCTGCCACAGATGAATCTCGGGATGGGTGGCGTGCCGAAGCGCGCCGTGTTCATTATCGATCGCAACGGCATCATCCAGTATGCAGAGAGCAATGACGATGCGCGCGCACTGCCCAATTTCGAGAAGGTCAAAGCGAAATTGGCGGAATTAAAATAAATTTGATCTGGAGTAGATGAAAACAGGACAAGGAAAAAGCATTTTAAGTCTAGGTTTGCTTTTTCTTGGCTTCCTGGTTTCCAGATTCATTCCGTGTTCTTCGGATGAACGACGAATTTAAGACGCTGAAGAAGTTTGATGCGGGCAATGGCCGCGAAGGATTTCTGCATTCGTTGCCGGCGCTACAAGAGCAAGGCGTCGGTAAAATTTCACGGCTGCCAGTGAGCATTCGGATCGTGCTCGAATCGGTGTTGCGCAATTTTGATGAAAAAAAAGTCCGGCGCAAAGATGTTGAGACGCTGGCGAACTGGAACGCGAAGAAGCCGGCCAACGAAGAGATCCCGTTCGTGGTCGCGCGGATCGTTCTCCAGGATTTCACGGGTGTGCCGCTGGTGGTCGATCTCGCGGCGATGCGCAGCGCGGTCAAACGGCTCGGCGGCGATCCGAAGATCATCGAGCCGCTTGTGCCGGTCGATCTTGTCGTCGATCATTCAGTGCAGGTCGATTTCTTCGGCTCGGCCCAAGCGTTGCGACTGAACTTGGAAATGGAATTCAAGCGCAACCGCGAGCGCTACCAATTTTTAAAATGGGGACAGCAGGCGTTCAAAACTTTCCAGCTCATCCCGCCCGGCATCGGCATTGTCCACCAAGTCAATCTCGAATACCTGGCGAAAGGAGTTTTGAGTCAGAGGTCGGAGGTCAAAGGTCAGAGGTCAGAAATATTCTATCCGGACACGCTTGTCGGGACCGATTCGCACACGACGATGATCAATGGTCTCGGCGTGGTTGGTTGGGGGGTCGGCGGGATTGAAGCCGAAGCGGGAATGCTTGGCCAGCCAGTTTATTTTTTAATGCCAGAAGTTGTCGGCGTTCATCTCACCGGACAATTGCGCGAAGGCGTGACCGCGACTGATCTCGTGTTGTACATCACGCAATTGCTGCGCGCGGAAAAAGTCGTCGGCAAATTCGTCGAGTTTTACGGAGAAGGCGCGGCGTCCTTGCCGGTGCCGGACCGGGCGACGATTGGCAACATGTCGCCCGAGTACGGCGCGACGATGGGATATTTCCCGGTCGATCAGGAATCGGTAGACTATCTGCGCGCAACCGGTCGCACCGACGAACAATGCGCCGCGTTCGAAAACTATTTTCGAGCGCAAAAGATGTTCGGTATGCCGCACAAAGGCGAAATCGATTACAGTGTCGATCTGGAGGTTGATCTCGCCGACGTGCAGCCGAGCGTTGCCGGGCCAAAGCGCCCGCAGGATCGGATCAATTTACCGGAACTCGGGAAGACTTTTCGCGCACTGCTCGAGAAACCGGTTACAGAGGGCGGCTATGGAAAAAAAGATGTCGATCTTGGCGCGAAACATCTCGTGCAATTGAACGGCACGGCGCCACACAACGGCAAGATGACTTCGACCGACAATGAAGATCAGGGAATTCAGCCGGGCGATGAACGCAACAAGGTTGAGATGGTGGCAAACCGGCCGACGCCCGACACAGCGAAGGAATTAAAAGAATCGACTGCTGATCCGTTTCATCACGGGCAAAGCCAAATCGGTCACGGCACCGTCTTGATCGCAGCGATCACCAGTTGCACAAACACGAGCAACCCCAGCGTAATGCTCGCGGCCGGCTTGCTCGCAAAGAAAGCAGTCGAGCACGGATTGCAGGTCGATCCCTCAGTGAAAACTTCGCTCGCGCCCGGGTCGCGGGTGGTGACCGACTATCTCGACAAAACCGGGCTGCAGAAATATCTCGATGAACTCGGCTTCAATCTCGTGGGTTACGGCTGCACGACTTGTATCGGCAACTCCGGGCCGCTGCATCCGAAAATCGAGCAGGCGATCAACGATTACGATTTAGTCGCGGCGTCGGTCCTTTCCGGAAATCGGAATTTCGAAGCGCGCGTGCACCAAAACATCAAAGCGAACTTCTTGATGTCGCCGCCGCTGGTCGTCGCGTTCGCGCTGGCCGGGCGGGTAGATGTCGATCTTTCGCGCGAGGCGATCGGGAAAGACAAAAACGGCAAGGAAACTTTCCTGCGCGATCTCTGGCCGAGCCTTACTGAAATCCGAGACGCGATGCAGTCCGCGCTCAAGCCGGAAATTTTCCGCAAATTTTACCGCGATTTTGCCGAGCAAAATCCGAAATGGAACGAGATCCCGTCGAGCGTGGGCGATATTTATCAATGGGACGAGAAGAGCGATTACATTCATGAGCCGCCGTTTTTCGAAGACTTCTCGATGGAACCGGGCAAGATCGACAATATCCTTGGCGCCCGCGCTCTTGGAATCTTCGGCGACTCAGTTACAACCGATCACATTTCGCCCGCGGGCGCGATCAAAGCGACGTCGCCGGCCGGGCAATATCTAGTTTCGCGCGGCATCAAGCCGGAGGATTTTAACAGCTACGGCTCGCGGCGCGGAAATGATCTGGTGATGACGCGCGGCACGTTCGCCAACGTGCGGATCAAGAACCTGATGGTGCCCGGGACCGAAGGCGGCGTGACCAAGTACTTCGGCAAAAATAGCGCTGGCGAGCAGATGTCGATCTTCGACGTGGCAATGAAATATGCGGAAACGAAAACGCCGCTGATTATTTTGGCCGGTCACGAATACGGCACGGGCTCTTCGCGCGATTGGGCGGCGAAGGGAGCCCGTTTGCTAGGCGTGCGCGCGGTAGTGGCCGCTAGTTTCGAACGCATTCATCGCTCGAATCTTGTCGGGATGGGGGTGTTGCCGTTGCAATTTGCCGATGGAACGAGCGCACAATCCCTCGGGCTGGACGGGTCGGAAGTTTTTTCGATCACTGGTCTTTCGGATTCGATTCAGCCAGGCCGGCAAGTCACGCTGGAGATTCAAGGAAAGGGTCGAGAATCACATTCCGTACCGGTGAAATTACGAATCGATACGCCGATCGAGATCGATTATTACCGCCACGGCGGCATTTTGCCGTTTGTATTGCGGCAGTTGCTGGTGTGATAATCCGTCGGTTCGACGGAGTCTCGCCCTGCCGGCAATTAGACGGGCTCGATCGTCCGTTGCCAGATTTCGATGGGTGAACCGTCGGCGATGAAGGTGGAGCGTGGCGGAGCGGCCAAAGTCTCAGCGAATTGCTCGCCGTAAAGTGCAACGACATCAGCAGAGAATTCGAAACTGTCGGCGTTCCAAATTTTCCAGCGCGGATGCTGTACGCGGTATTCGCTGCAACCGGCCCGCACGGACGTGTAACCCCAATAGTGTTCAGTGATGAATTCCGCATGCGAGCCGGCCGGAATGTTTTGCGGTTCGCCGCTCGCACTCATCTTAAGCGATTCCCATTTCGTTCCGCGTCGCCACGAATACTCGACCTTCAACCTAAGATCGACATGTTCGATGTTGTGCTTCATCGGGACTGCGAGATAAGGCTCGCCGTAGAAAGAGCGAGCGATGAGTGCGATCGCGCGTTTGGGCACGAATTCGCGCACAAAAACTACGCCGC
>DATMPQ010000220.1:0-4976 GCA_035567015.1 Chthoniobacterales bacterium
GCGCCGGTAGGCTCAGTGGTGGCGTGTGGTGTAATCGCTAACGCGCACGGCTGCCGGGTGGATGAAGGCTCGGTGCATCCCTGCGTGGTCAACGGCAAAGATTACGGGCCGTTGCTCTATCAGCTTGGCGTGATGGGCTGGCTTATGCTCGTCACCCTTCCCGCCGGTGCGTTGGCCTTCGCGGCGTGGTTGATCGTGCTTGTTCTTCATCGAAGCGCATGGCGCAAGCGCGCCGCCAACCTTTGGTGACGTGAACCGTTACACCGTTACATCGTTACACCGTTACATCGTTACATCGTTACATCGTTGAAGCGTTGAAGCGGCGAAGTGGAGAAGCGGAGTGAGCTAGTCGCAGTGTCCGCGATTGGACGGATTCGCCGTGGCGAGGTGATCGACGGCTGAACGGAGTTCGACGACGTCAAAGGGTTTCAAGAACATCAGGTGCACGTCCATTTGCTCGTAAGCGTTGCGAACGTCCGGCGGCAGGTTCGCCGCTACCACGATGATGTCGGTGATGATGCCGCGTTTCCTGATCTCCTCGACCAACTTAACCCCGGTGAGATTCGGCATTTTGTGATCGACAATAATTACGTCGTAGAAATCTGAACTGACATCGAGTTTGGCCAGGGCAGTATGGCCGCTGTCGGCGCAGGTCACTTCATAGCGGGGCCCGGCAAAGACAAATCGTAGAGAAAGCGTAACCGAGGGCTCGTTATCGACCGCGAGGATTCTACAGGGTGCGTCCATAATTACTATAAAAGCAGCAACGTCTGTACCGGCGTAGGAAAAGAGTTCCATCCTGAGAGCCCGGTCGCCGTTAATCAATTTGTCAGGCGCGACCCCCGTTTTTCTCAGAGCTGGGCAAGAAGAAAATAGGGTCCGCGTCTAAACTCCGAAGGCTTTCGCCCGCCACGGCGGGCAGGCTAAGCAGGGCATTTAATATATCGCTTCGCGGACGTTGAAAGGTTACACCGTTAAATCGGTCGAGCATTGCGACCGGTACATTATCGCCGCTCAATTAATCCGCGACTTTCCATCCATGTCGTCCCCCAGGACCTTCAAGCCGCCCTGGCCCAGTTTGCCGAGATCGCGAATGACTTGAAACGGTGATGCTTCGAGCGCGACGAAAACGCCGGTTGAGATCACCCGCGGCGAGGCAATTCCATCACAATGTTTACGTCGTTCTGTTGTCAAAAGCCGCGCTGAAGAAAGTGTCGATCCTACGGCTAAACCCGAAACGCGATCCGGCAAAGCCGGCCCTCTATGTCGGGATGACCGGGTTGCCGGTCGATCATCGATTTGAAAATCACAAGAACGGTTATAAGGCGGCGCGCCTCGTTAGAAAGTACGGTGTGCGGCTGATGCCGGAGCTTTACGAGTATCTAAACCCCATGCCTTACGAGCACGCCGTTCAAATGGAAAAGGATCTGGCCGCAGATCTGCGGGCTCAAGGCTACGCGGTTGCCGGAGGAACGTAATCATCTGGAGGAGAAATGGAAACAGCGGACCCAGTAAATGCCGAAATTGGCGCGACCGTTTTCGGAAGAAGAGAAACGGCGTCATGCGTTGGCGGGATTGTCGTTTCCGGAGAAAGTGCTGGTGGTGATTAAGTTGCAGGAAATGGCGGCGCCGGTTTTGCGCGTTCGTGGAAAGAACGTTCGACCCTGGCGGCCGAGATGACTCCGCGAAACGATTAGTCTTATAAACTCAGCTATGAACTCAAGACACAACTTCAGCAGCAGACTTTTTCTGATTCTGGCTTGCGCTTGCGCATTCTTCGCCGGCGGCATTGCGATCCAGGCCCACACCAGCCACAGTGGCGCTCGCCTGATCGTGCAAAGAGCTCCGAACGTTGGAACTGAACTCGCCGTCCATCTGTCAATCGATGGCAGAAAAGTCGCGGACATTCAACGGGATCACCGCTATGACGGTTTCGTGTCAGCTGGGCGTCACGTGTTGACCGTGGTTCCCATGCCAAACATCGAGCTTCGCCAGCCAACGTCATTGCGTATGACCGTACGGTCGGGCCGCACCTATATATTCACCGCAGGTTGGGAAGCGGATCGTCTTGGTCTCCGCAGATCAACTTTCGCCAACGACGCTGAGCCGGCAAAGTCGGTGCCAACCCGGTAGATCGGGCCGCACGCGCTTCGCGCTCGTTGAATGGGGACTGAGGTGAGCGATCCCGCGCCTGCGGGACCGCCAGGCAGCGGTAAGGGAGACGGAAATCGACCGAATACAATCGTTACATCGTGGATCGTGGACCGTGAATCTGGGTGGCTTCGATTTCACAGCGGGATGTTTTTTAGCGGGACGCAGCGAAACAACTTGGAACCGGCGCAGGATCGGCCTACGAATTGATACGGCGCGACAAGTGGGCGAGTGTTAGAGCTTATGGGAAACAGCCAAGGTAGGGACAACGTTAAGAAACGCGCGCGACGCCGGAAAAAGATGGAGCGCCTCGCGCTCGCCAAGCGCAAGCTGAAAGCGGCGAAATAACGCCCCACCGTTCTGCCCGCGAGATCAGGATATGGATTGAGGTCGGAGCTTACCATCGACACTGCGCTTCGCGTTCGCCGAACAGTTACATCGTTGCAGCCGAACCTCAAAGCCGCGCTCGCTGTTAAGGAGTAAAATCCTGGTCCTTATTTAGGTTTGCGCAAAAGGCGGCGAGCAGCCGCGCCGTATTGTCGAGATCTTCGAGCGACAGCAGTTCGTTAGGAGTGTGCATGTACCGCAGCGGGACCGAAAGCAGACCGGTGGCCATCCCGCCGCGGGAAAGCTGCATCGCATTTGCATCGGTGCCGGTGCCCCGTGCGGCCGAGGCGACTTGATACGGAATCTTCTTCGCTTTCGCCGCGGAGACGAGCAAATCAAACACGCGTGGGTTTATGTTCGCACCGCGAAAGATCATCGGTCCTTGGCCAATGTGGAAATCCCCGGCCCGCTTTTTTTCAATGCCGGGCGTGTCGGTGCCGTGCGCGACATCGAGGGCAATGCCGACGTCCGCTTCGCTCGAGAATGCGCTCGCGGTCGCGCCGCGCAACCCAATTTCTTCCTGCACGGTCGAGACACCGATAACGCAGGCGTCGATCTGGCGACGGTGAAGCAGCCGCAGCGTTTCGGTGACGATCCAAGTGCCCATTTTGTTGTCGAACGCCATGGAGACGGCGCGTCGGTTCGCGAGCTCGAGGTAAGGTTGCAGGAAAATTCCAGCGTCACCTATGGAAACAACCTTGAGCGCGTCCTCTTTGCTCGTGGCACCAATGTCGATGTACAGATCGTGAATCTTTGGGACTTTCTTTTTGTCCTCGTCGTCCATCAGGTGAATCGCTTTGCGGCCGATGACCCCGGGAACAGGACCGCGGCGCGTCATAATCGAGACACGCTGCGATGTCGCCACAACGGGATCGACGCCGCCGATCGGCTCGAGGTGCAAGAATCCTTCGTCCGTGATGTACTGGACGATAAATCCGATCTGGTCGCAGTGGCCCGCGAGCATGATGCGCGGTTTGCCTTCGGGATTACGAATGCCAAAGACGTTGCCCATGACATCGGTCCGCACGCTATCGCACCACGGCCGAATCCGCTTGCGCACGAGCTTCTGCACATCGTGCTCGTAACCGGACGGGCTGGGCGTCTCGACGAGTTGTTTGAGAAAATCTTTGCTGTCGGCGTTCATGATTTGCGGAGCAAACCTTGCCTCGGTGCAACGCATCCGACAAGCCGAGAAGTGACGTTGCGTCCTGCCGGAGGTTCGGCGTGCGGTAGCTGCTCTCTATCCTGTGAGATACTTCGCGGCCAGGTATTGCGCGCTAGCGCCTAACACGCTGGCCGCTGCTTTGCTATCCAGCAGTTTTCGCAACAAAGATTTCGCTTCATTTTTCTCCCGCTCGGACACATCTGCTTGATTGATCGCTGTAATCAATTTCTCCAGTGCCTCCGCAATCATCTGCTGACGCGGAGTGCTCGCTGCGGTCGGCGCTTCGTGCTCCCCGGGAACAGTGGTTCGTCGGCTCTGATCGATAGAGATCCGGATCGGGGAGGCGACACGAGCTTCGAGCACTTTGACTCCGAAGTCGTTTATCTTAGCAAAGCCGGACAGCAGACCCATCCCGGTCTGATCTTCAAGAGGGGTCCAGTCGATGAGGCGATACTCTGAAAGCTGGGCCACGGCGCGCAGCCAGTCACGGCGATTTATACCTTGTGGCGACGGGACCGCCTGCTCAGCGTGGCCAAATGGAATGGACCCTTCGCTTCGACGTTCATAGAGAAGCTGCAGCAGGCATCCTCGGACGACAGAATCCTTCATAAATTTTGCCAATATGCTCTGCATCCTGCGCACCAACAACTGATCTCGACGGATGCAAGTCCATCGCTGTTAGGATGAGGATGTTCTGGCGCAATCTCTTGCAGGAAAACCAGATGGAGTTGCGAGTAAACTCCGAAGGCGTTTACTCGCCCGTCGTCACTCACACTCGCCACTCGGGTTTTGAAACCTGTGTTGCTCGACTCACGTCGGCTAGCGCTAATTAAACGGATTACCGCCCGTTGTCGGGATGAAATCGCCTTGAGACGTGCGCGTCGGCGAAAGTGCGGCGCCGGCGGTCGGGTGGCTGAATTCTGGCGGCCGCGGTGAAGCGCCGGAAAAGCGCAGAACGCCGCCGCGCCGTTCTATGCTGCGCCAGGTAAAGTGCGCCGCTTTGCGATAATGTAAGTGTTAATGCCATGTCTGATTTCCAAGTGGCCGATTGCCGATTGACCGTGCGAGACGCCAACCAATCTACACCACAAACACCCGTCACCTAATGTTATTCGTCCGGGAGGAATTTTCTATTTCCCGAAATAGAATGCGCCCAAGCCGTTTAAGAGTAGATTGTCGCGATGCCGACTTACGTTTACGAAACCACCGATCCCACCAAACCGACGCGAACCTTCGAGGTTAAGCAAAGCGTTCACGACGACCCGCTTCGCGC
>DATMPQ010000221.1:0-32251 GCA_035567015.1 Chthoniobacterales bacterium
GTGAACGCCCCGCCCGGCGGAGGCACGTCGAACGCAGAGACGTTTACAATTAATCCGTAGTAACGACTTCCAGCCTGTGCGGTTTGATTTGGAAGGTGTGCGTCAACTGTAAGTCTGCGCTACCACGAAAAATTTCCCGCCTGCATTGCTGCGGTAACTTCGCAGTCGATTTGTCTCTAGCTTCGCAAGAGATTTGTCCCACTTAGCGAGTTCCAAAGTTCCAGCTCGCGGGTATAAGCACGAATGCCCGCGCAAACCCACCGAGTCAGGTCCGAAGCTCCCAATGGTTTCTTTGCGCCTCCCAACGTCGAACAAGAAATTGATCAAAGTTGGAGCTTGGAAGCTCTGAATTGGGACAACTCTCTCGCGAACTTGTATTTGAATATCCTTATCTCGCCCATGGTGCGGCGAAGCACCCAGCTCTTTTTTCTTGCTTCGGAAAGGATGCGCAATCCCAAAACAAATACAGGAAACCTTTGATCGTCGCTAAGGGTTCCAACAACAACGGTAGGCTGATTAATTCCTATTATCAATCCAGCGAGACATAGGAACTTTGGGTTCAAATCCACATCCGCATCCCGACCCGGCCTAATTGATCGTCGATCCGCCAGACGCGGTAGCTGATTGCTGCACAGATGGGGAGCCCTTACCTGCGGCGGCTCCTATCAGGACCAGTGAACGCCGAATCCCGAATTTGAGGCTCCTCAGTCGCTAATCATAGTAAGCATGCCGGTGAGCGACCGTGTCCGACTTTGTGCGAACGTTGGAACTTTGGACTCGCTAGTCGGGATAAAATCTGCTGCGAACTTACAACCCAGCAGAGCGGATATTTCCAGGACCATCGAACCTGATGCTTTTGACAAGCCGGGTTTGAAAAATACTTTCTCCTTGTTTTCAGAGTCCCACCCCGTAATTGTGCGGTGTGGGACGCTTGGCGTTTTGGGCGTGTCCGCAACGGAATTTCGGCACAAACGAAACAGAGAAGATAGAGAAGATTTAATGAAGCTCCCAAGACCCCGGCCTAAGCCGCACATTATTGACACGACGCTCCGAGAAGGCTCACAGGCTCCGGGTGTTCGGTTTGGTCGGGACGAAAGCGCGGAGATCGCGGCAGCGTTGGTGCCGTTGGGTGTCGACATGGTCGAATGTGGCCACCCCCACGTCAGCCACGACGAAACTATGCGGGTTCGGGCGGTCGTCGCGGCCTGCGGTACCGTACCCGTCCTCGCGCATGCTCGAGCGCGCTTCGACGACATCGACAGCGTGAAAGCCTCTGGTGCAGCATGGGTGGGAATTTTCGTGGGCATCAATTCAATCTCGAAAGCCAGTCGAATTAAATGCAAACAGTCTCTTCCCGACCTGATCCGAGACGCGGTCGCTCATGCCAACCAGCTCGGACTGCATGTTCGTTTCACGGCCGAAGATGGCAGCCGCACGGGCTGGGACGAGTTGTTAAGGGCGTATCGGATTGCGATCGAAGCGGGCGCCGATCGCATCTGTTTCGCAGACACAATTGGGTTGCTGTGCCCTTGGGAGGTCGAACGGCGTATAGGGCAGCTAAGCAGCGAATTCCCGGATCGCAATATTGAGGTGCACTTTCACGACGACCGCGGGATGGCAAATGCCAATGCGATCAGCGCCGTCAGGGCAGGCGCCCGTTGGGTTTCCAGTTCAGTCAACGGAATCGGCGAGCGAAGCGGCATTACGGATACCCTCACACTTCTGGCTAACCTCGACGCACTTAAGTGGAGGACACTGCCGAGCGGGCAAGCGATGCAGCAGGCCAGCTTGCTGGTCCAGGCTCACTCGCGTCTGACAGTCGATCGGTGGCGCCCCATTGTCGGTCGCAACGCCTTCACGCATGTCGCGAAATTGCACCGGCGGGCTGCAACGAGGGACAAGAGGGTGGTCTATTCCTGGACGGCGCCCGAATCACTCGGTCGGTCGAATTCCACCGAGCCAGAAGCGTTGCCGGAGCAGCTACACCAACTTGTCAACCAGCCAGCGGTCGTGTCCGCGACTGAGTTGAGGCACCACCGGCATGGGCCGGGCGATCGGTATTTGATGCTCGATGATCGCGTAGTCACCGATGCTCGCCAATACTGCATCGTTCGGCACATTCCTGAGATGGAAGACTATGGGCCGGGTCACGTTGACAGCCATCGACACTGTGTCGACAGCATTTTTCTCTTTATTGGGCACCAGGAAAACCTCGCGGGACTGACCGTCGAGGTTTCCTTGGGTCACGAGCGCTTCATCGCCGAAAGTCCGAGCAGCGTTTTCATCCCCTCCGGCGTCCCGCACAGCTATCGCGTGCTGGCGGGCTCCGGTTTGTTTGTCAACCACGTACTCGCGGGCGATTACAACTCGAGTTTGTTGGACTTGGCCGATCTGAAGAAGGGCGTTCGAAGTGATCTGAAAGCGGGAGAGGCTACTTCGATGGCGGCCGAATTTCTCTTTGATTTCGTGCGAGATCGGGCTCCAAGCCTGGATATCTCGTGCTCCACGCCGCTGGTTGAAGTGTTCGACTCCCTGCTGTTTCTCGATTTCTTTCTCCACATCGAGAAGGCCTACGGCGAAATGGTTTCTCTCGACGATGTGTCGCAGTGCAAGACATTCGGAGAAGTGGTTACGTTGCTGGAAAGAGGGCGAGCTAGAGGCGCTATTGCCAGGCCGGAGTGGGTCGAAAGGCGAACATGAGAAGCTGTTTCCGAAGCAGCATCGACCTTGCGCCCGCCCTTTAGTGCCACTTATGTATTGCAACTAGCGGAGCAAGCATGTGTGGCATTGCTGGGATGATCGGTAGCGACTGGACCATCCACCAGTTCGACGAATTGTTCGATTCGATCCGACATCGCGGTCCGGACGGGTCAGGCGTCTATCAGGCCGCCGACCTCAGAATTGGAATGCACCGGCTCAAGATTCGCGGCCCGGACGTCCGTCTCCCCATCCAGGTCAACCCGGACACCGTCGCGGCATATAACGGTCAGATCTATGGGGTCCACACCCCCGGTGATTTGTTTTCATGTCTGCCGGGGGGGATCGAAAATGAGGTAGCCGTTGTCTTGTCACAGGTTCCAAACGTTGATGGAATGTACGCTTGTTCGCTAGCGTCGATGGACGGTACATCCGTCTCGCTCAAAACCGACGGTCATTTCATAAAGCCCTTGTTCTATCGGAGACAGGGTCAGGGAATTGCATTCTGTTCCGAGCTTCGGTCGCTCACGCGGATGTCAACTTCGAATCGCATAGACCGCGCGGCGCTGGCCGAGCTTTTTTGCTACGGGTGGTATCTAAGCGATCGGTCCTATCTTTCCAACCTTAATCTAGTCTGGAAGCACGATATCTCGGTATCCGGCCGAACGGTTCAAGAGATGCCGAAGATGCCGTTGCCGCGGGCGGCAAGACCGTCAGATTTCAAAGCTGAAATCAGGCGTGCTATCAGAGAGTCCGTGTGGAGATGCATGGGTGGGTCAGGCCCTTTCGGCATCGCCATCAGCGGCGGACTTGATTCGAGCATTCTTGCCTGGGAACTGAACGCGGCGGGATTCGAGAGCGTCGTTACATTGTCCATATGTACCGACGACGGACAGGATGGTCTTGCATCCCTGGCCGATCTCAATCTGCCGTCCGGTGGTGCATGGGAGACATGGAAGCACAGAACGATAATCCTCAAGGACGACGCGGAATTCCTGACCGGATTCGAATCCTCCACGGCTCTTTTCGGACAGCCATCGACAATGTCCAGCCTGCCGCTGTATCTGCGGCTGGCTGAGGCAGCGGCTGAGGAAGGTGTGCGAGTGTTGTTGACCGGAGAGGGGGTCGACGAATTCTTTGGTGGTTACGCAAGTTATGCTAAGACCTGCGGATCACCGGACCCTTTGGATTACTATCGGCACCCGCCGCGTGAGAAGCTCACCCGAGTACTCTTTGGAGACGACGAGCTTAATATCGTACAGCAGCGTTTCGCAGAAACCTATTCTGGTTGCGCCGATATCAGGCATGTCGAGCGGGATCTGCGGCTGACTCGTCTGCTTCTGAGAACTGACGTTTGCCTGATGTCCCAGTCGATCGAAGGCCGAGTGCCCTATCTTCACAATCGAATTCCTGAGCTCGCAATGTCCGTTCCGTGGCAGGAGCTTGCTACTGCACCGGGAAAGAGACTCTTGCGAGAGGCCTACAGAACCGAACTGGGTGCTCGCGTTAGCATCCGGAAAGGCCGTTTCAAGGCCTCTGACTCCGTCCTGCGACGTTGCCTGGCGAAACCGGAGCTCTCGAAGCGAATTTCCGCCAGCGTCGCGCAAGTCTTTGGAAAACCCGCCGCCGAGCGGTGTCTCCTGATCTTGAAGACTGAAGACGGATTTGATGCGGATGTTTCCTGTCTTCTCATGTCGCTGACGTTTCTGCTGGAGGGGGGTCGTATTGATGGGCACGCCGGGTAACGCCATCGCCCCGCTCGGGTTAACGCTGGACCGAGTGGTGACCTACTGGTCGGAGAAGTGCCCCGAACGATTGGCGCTTGAACATGACGCCGCCGATGGATGGGAGGGTATCACGTGGAGGCAGTTTGAAAGCTACATTGCCGGCGCTACCGATTATCTGGGCCATTCGACCGCTCCCGGAGATATTGCCGGTGTCGTGTGTGACAACGGCTTTGAATTCCACATCTTAGTGAATGCCCTGTGGCGCTGCGGAACATCGGTTCTGTTGATCGACCGCTCATGGGGGCCAGCCATCGTGGAAGATCTCCTACGACTTACCGATTGCCCAGTTCTATATTGCAAAAATTGGGGAGTTCAGCTGGGAGCAAGCCGAGCGGTGCGCCGTGACTACCCAGCGCGTCGAGAGGGTGCGGTTCGGCAAACAGATTTCACGGGCGACCTGGATGTTACGGCGATTTATGCCACGACTTCCGGGACCACCGACAATCCCAAATGCGTTGCGATTAGCCACAGAAAGATACGCGCCGCCTATCGCGCGTGTCTGGCGGTGCATAACTTCAGCGGCATACGAGAAGCCGCTTCGCTGTTTGATCTCAACAGCCTTGGCGTGCTCGGCGTGTGCTTCCTGCTGCCGCGTGAGATAGGGGCAGCCACCCGTGTTTTCCCGAGTTTTACCGTCGCCAATATTCGGGCAACTTGGGACGCTGTACTGCATTCGAGCATTGGGTTCGTCTATCTGGTGCCCCCGTTGGTCCGCTTGCTGAACACTATGCGCTCCAAACCGCAACAGGCGCCGCGCCTTTTGGCTTTCTGCGCCTCAGCGCCCGTGCAGCGAATGGAATTGCGCAAGCTCGAGGCAAAGTTCCCTGTCACGGCGTTCAATTCGTATGGTCTGACGGAGCTGACCTTTGCTGTATTTTTCGGGTGCCGTGACGACGAAGGTTTGGCTACTGATTCGATCGGCTATCCTGTGGGTATTGAGGCTCGTATTGTGAATGATTCGGAATCTGTGGTCTCCGGCCCGGGTCGGGGAGAACTTCATTTGAAGGGTCCCATGCTTACCGATGGCTATCTGCACAATGAGACTGCCACAAACCTCGCATGGGACGGAGCTTGGTTTAGAACCGGCGACATTGCCGAGCGCGACGCAGCAGGTCGTTACTTCATCTGCGGAAGGAAAAAGGACACGGTCCTGAGAGGGGGCGTAACCTACTACCTACATGAGCTGGAACACTACGTTCGTCGAGCTCCTGCGGTTGTCGATGCATGCGCTTTCAAGGGTCGGGACTTGCCGTCGGGCGACGAGCTGTGCGTCGTGGTGCAGGTCAATCATCCGAAAAACCCCGAGGATTTGCTGAAATGGATACGCGACAATCTTGGAGAAAACAAAGTACCAAACGTTCTGATCGTGTGGGAACACGCTTTGCCCCGAAACTCAAACGGCAAAGTAGTGCGACATGTCCTCGCAAGACTGTATCTGGCCGGGGAGTTGGCGGGCGCCGGCAGGGCCTAGGCGGCCGGCAAATCCATCAACATGCATCCAAAGCTCCTTTGGTGCGGAACATTATCGCGTCGCCCTCGCCTCATCCGCGAGAAGCGACCCGGGCTCAAACCCATCTCATGAATTGGCTTAAGAAAAGCGAGCTTCTATCTGTTGGCGCTTGACTTGGAAACACTAAAAACGGTTCTAATCTAGCGGATCTCCTCGCGCGATGGTGACTGGGCGCCCAGCAATACATGCGGATGATTGAGTTCTTTCTCCACGGTTACGGAAGCAGTGCCGGCGAATTCCGCCTTCATTGGGGACCGAATGTGTCGGCCCAAAACTCATTTTTCCTTGATGGGCCTCAATTTGATCGCTTAACTTCCAAACGACGTTGGTTTCCGTTCTCGGCTCAGCCGGCAGTTGTGCAACGCGGCCTTGGTATAGCGGTGGGCGCAGCGGAACGACAGATTGAAGTAATGCTACAGTCCATCGGCCATGGCATCACAACGGAAATAGCTCTTGTCGGTCATTCTCAAGGAGCTATGGTGGTTTATGAGGTTCTTCACAGGCAGCGATTCAACGTCTCTGCCGCTCGCTGTTACGCCGGATTCTTGCCGCGGTCACAGTTCAGGCCGATCCGTGCGGCGAGAAGTTCTATCTCGCTCAGCATCTATTCATCGACGATCGATTTATACATAGATCCACTTGAGGTGAAATATACCGTTCTCTATTTCCGAAAGATTCCGGGCATAGATGTCACCCACTATCAAACATCCCAGCTCACTCACGGGTTTTCTTCAGGTTGGCTGGATTCAAGAAAATTCGAGATACAATGAGCACGAGCGTTATTGGTCAGTCAATGCTGGTCGAACACGCGGAACTTCGCCATGTAATCCAGTCGTGGGAGGCATTACCGCTTCGCGATCAGCTGTGTTGGAACGCTGAAGACGCGAGTGATTGCATTTGCGATGCCCTTCTGCCGGGTTTGGCGGAGCGGGGCGCGGTCCGTTTACGGCTCTTGGATTCGCCTCACCGCTTCAAGACAAAGACGTTGGAGTGGCTCCTAAGATCCATTTCGAAACAAATCGGCTTCTTGATGCCGCAAACATATAAGAACAATCTCACCGCGCGAATCAGAGATGAAGGAAAAGACTACAAGGCTCACAACACGCGAGGCCACCAAACCAATGCGGAGCTTGCATTTCATAGCGATCGATGTGACTTGAACTTGCTCCTGTACGTGAGGACTGCCATCGAGGGTGGCGAGTTGAGCGTCGTCTCGTACGAGGAAGCAGCGAGGCGGCTGAAACGAAGAAGCGCCACCGTTCTTGGCAGGCTATTCGAGGGATTTCCGTTTGATCTTCGCGACGAACGGATATTTCCCTCGATCGCGTGGTACTGGCGCCCCATCTTGTGGAACTCTGACACGGGGCTCCGAGGACACTACATTCGACGGTTCGTCAACGACTCCCAACGGCACGCGGATTGCCCGCGCCTAAGCACAGAACAGATAGAAGCTCTCGACGAATTTGACGGCGTCCTGAACGCTCTTCGTGCTGAGCACGCATTCAGTGCAATGCCGGGCGAACTCCTTGTCATGGACAACTATCGGGTGATGCACGCCCGTTATGGCTACAGAGACAGCGTGAGCAAGCGCGATGGGAGGCTGGCTATTCGCACATGGGTCGCTCCGTTCAACAGCCAGGCGCTTCCTGTCTTTCTATTTCCAATGAGCGGAGCGCTGGCACCTGGATCATTCAGGGGAGGTGTCGGGCGAGGAAACCGGTATCGACAAATGTTGGGCAAGCTGTCTCGCCCCGATTAAATTGGATTACTGATGAATGCGGCGCGCAATACCTTCGCGGAGAAATCCGAGGGGTACTCTGGGGCGCGCCCGCATTATCCGAGGGCGCTCTTCGAATGGGTCGTGAAGAGGTGCGTCCGTCGCGAGAACGCGTGGGATTGTGCAACCGGCAACGGACAGGCGGCCGTTGGTCTTTCCCGTCATTTCAACAGAGTCTATGCGACCGACATCAGCGAGGAGCAAATATCTTACGCGACCTCGAGGGACAACATCAAATACTCCGTGCAAGCGGCGGAACAGACAGGGTTTCCGGATCAGTCCATGGATCTTGTCGTCGTGGCTCAGGCCCTCCATTGGTTCGACTACACGAAGTTCTGGCCGGAAGTCGCGAGAGTCGCCCGACAGCATGCGCTCTTCTGCGCCTGGGGTTACGACTGGTTGAGCAGCACACCCGACGTGGACGAGATGCTGGTCAAGCCATTCAGGGAAATCATCGCCCCATTTTGGGCCGCCAATAACAAAGTGTTGTGGAATGGATACGTCGACGCCGAAATCGCATTTCCGTTTCAGCGCGTTGAGACGCCGCACGTGTCGTTGGATATGCACTGGCGCCTGGACCAGTTGCTCGCTTACATGATGACTTGGTCCGCTTTTAAGCACAGTCGGTCCAACGAAGGCGCCGCCAGCGCTATGGACAAACTTATCGCCCGCGCCAGCAGGCTTGTCTCACCTGGACAACGACTGCCGGTGCGAATGCCGTTGAAGATGGTGGCAGGGCGAATCAAGGATTAGTGTCTTGCCGACACATCTTCACACTCGACGACGCTGTCACGCTATTCTTGGAGTGGCTCCGGACGGGTTCCTCAACGGACCAGTTGCAAGCTTGTGAAAAGATCGAAAACGGCATGTCTCTCTGGTTTGTCCTACGAGCTGGGCCGATTGCGCCCCATCGCCGATATAGTGGACGATGGAGAATCCGGGGAAGCGGTAGAGATCTTGCTTTCGAAGGGGGCGCAGACGTATTCTCAGTTTGATGAATCCCTGATCGATGTCATCAAGCGGAGTGCGGCCAATTCACTTCGCGATTCAGGCATCCGCGCTGAGGAGGTCGGCGCTGTGCTCGTCGTGACTGAAAGCTTTTCCGGGATTATGGAGGCTTCCGTTGGCCAAGGCCGGTCCCAGTTTCGGGAGGCGAGGGACGCACTATTTGATGCCTTGGCTGCGGTCGGTGTCACCAAGGCCCCTGTTTTTTGCACTACGTTTGGCGGCTCCAGCAACTTTCTCCAGGCCGTCTTCATGACCATGCCTCTGATCGAAACGGGTAGGATCGACTACATGCTAATCGTATGTGCCGACAGGCAACCGCCGGCGGTATCCAGATTCATGTACGACGCTGTTGCGTTGATCGGGGATGGCGTGGCGACCTGCGTCGCGACTCTAAAGCCGAGGCCCAATGCGGATGCCTATGAGCTGGAGTACGTCGGCATTTCGCCCTTCGCCAATGCTGCAGATTTGGGGGACTGGGGGCGAATGCTCCTGGATATGTACCGCACCGCGAAATGCGCGGCAGCAGATTGCTACGATAAAACCCAGCGCCAGCCGCGCGATTTCGGATGGCTGATTCTCAGCAACTACAACAAACTCAGCAACCAGGTGTTCTCGCGGCTTCTCGGCTTTGGCGACGAGCGGACATATCTCAACAATGTAGCCAGGACTGGACACGTCCCTGCGTGCGACCACCTGATCAATTTGAAGGACCTGTGCTTGAACATCAGCCTTCCGCCGCGAACCCCACTTCTGCTCTTCGTGAACGGACCAATCTCATGTGGGACGATATCAGTGATCGCGCGGTAACCGTAACAACATTGTCTTGACTTGGATGTTGACACTCCTCATATTTCCGGCGATCTTGCTAGTCTCGCCTAATAGGCGCGCTTTCAAGTTTCACAAATGACACCATGTTGCAGTGAGGAACATCTATGGCCAAAAAAGTAAAGTCGGCATCACGTGGCGTATCTAAGAAGTACGATCGCAATTTAACTCCGGCAGATCTGAAAGCTCTCGCCAAGATCCAAAGCGGGCTGGCGAGGTCCCTGAGAGGACTCGCCGTGTCCCGGAAAGGTTTTGCCGTGTCCCGGAAAGGTTTTGCCGTGTCTCGGAGAGGTCTTGCCGTGTCTCGGAGAGGTCTTGCGGACTCCCTGAAAGCTCTTGCCGTATCTCGGAGAGGTCTTGCGGACTCCCTGAAAGCCTTTTCGGAGTCCCTGATAGGTCTTTCGGCGTCCCAAAGAAGTCTTGCGGACTCCGTAAGGGTGGTCGAAGGTTCTGCGGCTCGTTGAAGAGCGTCATCGCCTCTTTTCCCCCCAACGCGCTTGAAAAGAGCGCGATGGGTTCGCTGAAAGCGCCCCCCTTCGAACAAGCAGCAGCGTACAGACCGGCCCCCACGCGGGGCTGAGGGCGCTAGCATATTGCGCAGCCAAAACTCGTAGTCCAATCGTGGGATTTACTTCTGCGATAATTGCCTGAGTCCACCCGTTTTGCCCCGCTGACGCTGGAAATTCCCTCGCGTTCCGTCCGCAATGGCGTTTTTTGGTCCGCAGCACGGATTTCTCGGCCAGACGCAGGACAACATGACCGAGTGGCAAAGTTACGAACATCGGCGGCTCGGTGTTCCCGCTTCAGGAGGCGTTATGACTGCGCGACAATCGCCTTGCACGCCAATAATTCCAAAGCTTTCAATTTGCGACGAATGCCCGCGCTGAACGCGGGCTTTTAAGACCAGATTGTTTTTGTCGAATCCGGGCCGACTAGCCTGGCACCTCCGCTGCTCGCGCGGAGCCGTCCCGAATCAAAGTTTCTAAGCCTCTGCGTGGCATTGGCAAAGCTTCTGCAGGCCGCTTGCAAGGGTGGCGCAGTGACCGGTTTGGCTGCGCTTTTTGCGTCGGGGCGGTTGGTTCGACGGTCGGCAAAACGTCGGCGATTGCGGCTTCAATATCAGCCAACGTGAGGCGGTTTCGGCCATGCTCGCGCGCATTGTCTTTGCTAAGCGTAGCGATCTTCTCGATATCGCTCACAAAATTACGCTCAGTTGCGAGCACCGTGTCCACGACGTAGCGCAGATAATTTCCATCGAGGGCGCCGAAATGAATTCGGGCAACCGCAAGCAGGTCATCCTCGCCGAGTTCTTCCGGCAGCGTTCTTATTATAATGCGTTCGTCGAACTGCTCCATTGCAAAGCCTGTCGTTTTCACAAACCGGCGCTTGGCTGGCAAATAGCTTTGTGGCGTGCAGACGAAAACAGCGGCGTTGCCCTGGTCCATGATGGATCGACGCACCCAGTTCAGACGCGCGGGCGCGGTGTTTCGTGAGTAGTTCGCCGGCAGCAAGAATTGCGATTCGTCGAAAATCAACTGGAGATGGGAAAAACGAAGGACGTAGTCAATGCGTTCACGCACCTCGCGGCCTGCGTTGTTCGGCCCTACTTCAAGGCCGAGACTCTTTGCGACTTCGCGTAGAAGATCGCTGATCGCATTTGAAGCAGGAGTGTTAACCAGCCGGCAGCTGCCAGGGTTTGCGCTCACCTCTAGCTTCACCGCTTCGGTTTTCCCGAAACGGCTGTTCCCGATGAATAACACCGCCTTCGGCATCCTCCGCGATTTATCGATCCAGCGCCGGATTTCTTTCGTCACTGCCGTCACAGCCACGCGCGATCGCAAGTGCTGTGCGCGTGCATCGATGAAGGCGAGAAGCGCCTCGGCGATTTTCACGAAGTACCAAGGCGCGCCGTGTTGACTATCAATCCGGTTGCAAGGAAGAAACCCGACATGCGGCAGCTCGCAGAGCCTCTTGAAATACTCAGCCAGGTCTCGCTCGGCGGCGGCCACACACGCTGCACGCACTCTCGAAGGCGTGATCTCCTTTACCAACCATGCATCCCAATCGCTTGGATCATTGCGGCGAGAGCCGCGAATATAAGTTTCCTCGAAAAGCCAAGTGTTGTCGCCAAGCAAATCTTCACGGATCGCATTTGGGAGGTCCCTCAAAACCCGAGCCGCTTCTCGTGGGACGTAGCGATCGCGTGACGCAAGCTTCATAATTAGCAGTGTGCCGATGCGATCGAGGCTTGCTGCAATCAAGTCCAACGAGAACTTCGTCAGTCCACCTGGATAATTGCTCGGCTGGGAAACCCATTGCAGGAACCAAAGCGCACGCACCAGTCTTGGATTCCCGCCAAATTCCTCGAGCAACCTTGGCTGTTCGAAATTCTCGATCTTCTCCATTTTGGCCGCGAGAAGTTCGGGTCGGATCGGCCGTGTCGGCGCACTCAATTCGGAATTTTCCTGTGAGTGGAAGATCGACATCCAACGTTCCGGCGCTTCGCTCATTTCGATTCCTCCTTGCTCGCAATTTCGCGCTCCAAGTCCAATATTCGCAAGCGCTGCCTCTCAGCCGACTCAAGGCGCTGGCGGACACGATCGGGCCGCTTTACACGTTGAGGGTCGATGGCGAGACGCTGCTTTGCTGCGAGCTGGCGAATTGCGCCGCGGTTCGCATCGCGCTGCGTGCCCAATTCGATGTGCTCGCGCTCGATGCGGTTGTGCGCTTCACCCGCTGCACGCAATTGATCGGAGCCGATCTTTGAATTAGAAAGCGTCCGGTTGAACCTTGGCGCAAGCTCTCGGTAAATGGCGCGGCCGTAGTTTGCGAAAGCGTTTTGATGTTCACGAGCGCGAGCGAAGTCTTCCGCTGTCGCACCGTGCGCCGGTACACGCTCAAAGAGGGGGACGGAGAACGGATTCGCGCCATGTGGATCGCTCGCGATATGCGAGACGCTTATCATCTCCGGCAGCTCCGGATTGTAACGAACGCGGACCTTTTCGCCGACCAGGGAGCCAAGTTTCTCGCTCCCGAAATACTTATGTTTGAGACGACCAATGCGCAGCTCGATTCCCTCGTTTGTGACGGTCTTGCTCGATTCCACTGTCGCGAGAAGGAATCGCAGCGACTCGGGGAGCACGCGATGCACCCGTTGCAAAGACAACTGTCGCCAAGCTTCGCTTGGGCTGATGCCCGGCAGTCGCTCGCCGTTTTGTGGCTCGTCAGCAAAACGGAGCATTACTTCTTCAACCATCTCTGCGCATTCCCTGAGACTCATCAGCAATTGGGCCGGATGAACGTCTGCCTTTAGCGGCTGCCCGTACCGCTTTAGAGTGCGCAAAAACTCATGGACGCGCTCATATTTCACCTGCTGCTCTCCACGGCCGACGTACGCGGGATGGTATTCATCGAGGTTCTGAAGCCGGCCAATCACACCCTCGATAATCTTCGCCTTGGGGGTAGTCGCGTGACGAACTTTCAGAGCAATTCCATTCCGGGCGAAGCTGCCGTCGATTTCGGTCCATTCGACTAGCGCGTTGACGTTGCGCGATCTCCAGATTGCCAGTTCGAAAAGGAATTGCTTGAACGGCAAGCCGATCTCCGGCCGCATGCAGACACGGGCCATCAGCGTTTTGATCTGCCAAGACGTATAGTTCCGATCGGGAATGAGGCAGAATCCTAATGGAAGCTCAGTCCGTTCATCGACGACCGGCAGAAACTGCGGCCGCATGACGTTGAACCGCCGGCCTTCATATTCGTATTCACCCTGCTCGTTCCAGTCGTAAACGTAATGGTTCAGCGTGACATCGTCGGATGTATAAGAATCGCCAGCCGCAACCTTGCTCCAATCTCTCTGAATGCTCGGGAGGGCCAGCTTTGCAGCTCGCGGACCGAGGCGCAGGGGAGCGGCCGTCGCCACCATCGGAGCAACAGCGTGCCGAACGACACTAGGAACACGGCTCTTCGCTTTGCGACAATCAAAGGGATAAGCGGCGCGGAACCGTTCCGAGAACTGCTCGCCATTATGAGAACGGCGGTCATGAAGTTGGCGATATGCTTGTGAGATGCGGCCGCCGCAGTAAAACCGAGCGTGCTGCGCGAGAAGCTTCAGATCGTCCTGGAACGTGGCGATCAATCGTTCTGCGGCCTTGCTCTTAGCCGGTCCAGCTCTCCCATCGATTAGGGATTCAATTCCACTTTCAACAGCCGATCGGAGTTTTCGGTTTAGATTGCGCTTCAATGCGGCTTGCGACGCTGCGAGGAATGGGACCTCATCCAGAAGATGTCGTCTAAGGTCCAATTTGAGACGCGTCAGGTCTGCGCGAGATGTCACACGCGAGGCAAAGAACTCGATAACCTTGCGCCAGGCGAAATCAATATCTCGAACAGACGGTGCACCACGGTTCGCGATTGCCGATAAATGTTCATCTAGCTCGCGAAAATCAAAGCGGCCCGAAAACGGCGACCGCCGGTTGCGAACGTGCTCCGTGCGTATGTAAATTTTAAGGTCTGCGAAGTTTCTACGGCCAGCGTCCGCTTTTAAGATGCGATCAATCAGCTTCCGCACATAACGGTCACTGACCTCTTTTCCGAATTCCCGCTTGTACTGCGGCGCGGCGATGCGCACTCGCTCGCTGATCGAAGTCTCGGCCGGCATTGCCAGGCAAGTCGAGAGAGCACGCTGCAGCTTTTGCGCTCGCTCAATTTCGGCGTCTGCTACGCGGGCCAAGCTCGTCACGGCTGCGAGCGATGGCGGATTCAGCATCAGCTCGAGCGGAGTGCGAAAACCATGGCGGGTCGCGATCTTTGCCACTCGTGCGATGAGCGGAGAGGGGAGGGAATCGAAACGCCACGCGTTTGCCATCATGCCACGAACGCGCTTCGTTTCCGAGGACGAGACCCCTTTCAACATCTTGCGGACGTACTGTGACGTGCAACACAGAATCCGCGCGATTTCTGCGGCAGTGAAAAGATTGTCGCTGCTCATAAAGCGCCGGGTGTAATAATATATAATCGTATCTATTACACCTGGTCAACGAACATTATTGCGAGACGCTGACTTTTGTTTCACCTTCTTCGCGCATGCCGAGAGGACGTAGGGCGAAAGATCAACGGACGGTGACGTTCACAGTGCACAAATCGCTCGTTGAAGACATCGATGTGCTCGCCGCCGGCGAGCATCGCAGCCGATCAAATTGGCTTGTTAAGGAACTCGAAACATTGGTTGCCCAAAAACGCGGCAAAATCTCCGTGCCTCCTCCGCCGCTCGAAGACGCCGACCGTCATAGACCGCGCAAAAAGTCAAAGGCTGGATGAGCAGCCCAATAGGTACGTGCGCTCTTGCCTCTCGTGCGTAAAGAGTGATTCACTAGTGCGGAGTGGGGGATTATCACATCCATTAGGCCAATCGCACACATTCGAGAAAGAGTTGCCGGAGCCACAAGGACACCGTTCCGAATGAACTAGGCAGCGGCAACAACCGGAATTATTCCATACCGAGGAACTTTCCGGTTTGCGAAGCGCAGAATTATCTCATGAGCTTCACGAGATTCAGAAAGCGACGACCAATCCGTCTCGAAAAGAAAAGCGCGGAGCGGCACCGGTCAACCAAGACCGCCTGACAACCGCGCTCAGCAGGGCAGGGGATTTGTCGGACGCACCCGCGCGGTAGGATCGCCATTTCACGCGCGGTAGCGGAATCGAGCGCACGCTCGAAATCTTGCAATTCTGTTCCCCGCCTAAACGTTTTTGGTTACACCTTCTTTTGGGCAATGCCAAAAAGATGTTTGTTCAGTTTGACTAATGTGTTTGCTTTGGAAGCGAACGTGTGTCCGTCGCCGATGGTGCGGCCCTGGGGACGAAAACTAGATTGTACGCGGAGAAGCCAAAGCAACCGACCAATGCGGCGCAGACAATGACGTAGAACATTATGCGACAGAAATTGTTCGTTACCTGACCGGACTTGACGGTCTCTTCGATTTTCGTGCTGAGTTCAATCCGATCGACCGACTTAGCTCCAACGCTGTCCTTTTCGATGGTTAGCAACGCCGCTACTGCGCCGGCGAGCAGCCGATTGTAATATCCCAAATCGAGCACCCAAACCGCGATCCAGAAAATACTGAGCAGTAAGAACGCTCCTGTAAGGACCTCCCAACGAAGTTTGACCGGAATATCGCTCTTGATAATTACAGTAGCCAACGTCGCAAAGACCGCGACCGCGCCAAGGGATTGGCTGCGAAGCTTGATGATCAGATCGTTGAAGTGCATCGCAACGTCTTCGTACTCTTTCCAAAGCTGGAAACGGTCGAAGACGGCTTGCTGTGAATTGGTTGCATTTCCTGGGGAAGCGTCAGCCATTCCCGTTTTTATCAGCAGCGTAAGCTATTGTCGAGAACGAAGGCCGATGCGTGCATCGGGTTCTCTCACCGATAGGACATTTGATTGCATGAGAGTGGGAGATTAAGCTGCGGCTTTTAACGGAGCCATTCGATGAAGCCATCGGAAAATTTCATGGAAACCCAGCCGCTGAATCGAGATATGATCGCCGCGAAGGCGTCGAAAAAGGACGAGTTCTATACCCAGCTTTCGGACATCGAGAAAGAGCTGCGGCATTACACTAAGCACTTCAAAAACAAGACCGTCCTGTGCAATTGCGACGATCCCAAGGTGAGCAATTTCTTTCACTACTTCTCGCACAACTTTGAGAAGCTGAAGTTGAAAAAGTTGATCACCACCTGCTACAAGAATTGCGACGCCGATCTGTTCAGCCAGCACACCGCCGAAAGGGGAATCTATCTCGAATACTACGGCGACAAGAACGACAACCGCGTCCCCGACCCGGACGAAATCGGTATCCACAAGCTCAAGGGCGACGGCGATTTTCGCAGCGAGGAATGCATCAAGCTGCTCAAGCAAGCGGACATCGTCGTCACCAATCCGCCGTTTTCGTTGTTTCGGGAATACTTGGCGCAACTCGTGAAGTATAAAAAGAAATTCTTAATCATCGGAAACATGAACGCGGTGACTTACAAGGGAATCTTCACTTTGATTCGCGACAACAAGCTGTGGTTCGGCGCAAGTATTCACAGCGGAGACCGAGAGTTTGGAATTCCCGATCATTATCCGCTGGAAGCGGCAGGATATCGAGTCGACGATGCTGGGAAGAAGTTCATACGGGTAAAAGGCGTTCGGTGGTACACGAATATGGACTACCACGAACGCCATGAAGATCTGATCCTTGTGAAATCCTACAATCCGAAAGATTACCCGAAGTATGACAACTACGACGCAATCGAAGTGAACGCGACGAAGGACATTCCTCAGGATTACGACGGCGTCATCGGCGTGCCGATCACCTTTCTCGACAAATACAACCCCGAGCAGTTCCAAATCCTCGGATGCAATCGTGACGTTGACCAAGACCAGAAGGGTATTTACGGCAGAGGTTCCCACTTGAGCGGCAGGGAGACCTTTAAACGGCTCTTTATCCGCAGCAGGAAACCGAGCAAATGAAGATCGAGCTCAAAGAAATCACCGTGAAGAAGCTAACCGACGGCTTTTTGGACAACGCGGAGGCCGGGGTTGTGGCGTACAGTGGAAAACTGGACATTCGCCCACCCTTTCAGCGGGAGTTCATTTACAAGGACAAGCAGCGGAATGCGGTGATCGATAGCGTCAGCAAGAATTTCCCGCTGAATGTGATGTATTGGGCGGTGCGGGAGAACGGACAGTACGAGGTCATCGACGGACAACAGCGTACGCTTTCGATGTGCCAATTTGTAAACGGCGACTTCTCGATCGAGGGTCTTTTTGGCGACGATCACCTTCGCGCCTTTCACAACCTTCAGGACGACGAGCAAGAGCGGATTCTGAACTACAAGCTGATGGTATATTTCTGCTCCGGGAGTGACAGCGAAAAGTTGGATTGGTTCAGAACGATCAACATCGCTGGGGAGGAACACACCGATCAGGAATTGCGGAACGCGGTGTATGCCGGGCCGTGGACTGCGGACGCTAAACGCTATTTCAGCAAGACGGGTTGCGCAGCGTATCAAATCGCCAGCGATTACCTGCGGGGCAGCCCCATCCGGCAGGAATATCTGGAAACGGCGATCGAATGGCGCTCGGAGGGAAAGATAGAAGAGTACATGTCGAAGCATCAGCGCGACAAGAACGCGACGCCGTTATGGCAATACTTTCAAAAGGTCATCGGCTGGGCGAAAGCGACATTTCCAGAGTATCGGCGAGAGATGAAGGGTGTGGATTGGGGAGTTCTCTACAATCAGTTCAAGGACAAAGAGTTTGATACGGACAAGCTGGAGAAGCAGGTTGCCAAGCTGATGATGGACGATGATGTGCAGCGGAAATCGGGAATCTACCCGTATGTGCTGGATGAGGACGAAAGACACCTGAACATCCGCTCGTTCTCCGATAACATGAAGCGGGAAGCGTATGAAAGGCAGAAGGGCGTCTGCGTGAAGTGCAAGAAAAGGTTTCAGTTGGACGAAATGGAAGGCGATCACATCAAGCCTTGGCACGAAGGCGGGAAAACTAACGCGGCGAACTGCCAAATGTTGTGTAAAGAGGACAATCGAAGAAAATCGGGGAAATAAGACGGCTTCGCCGGAGAAGACACCGAAACCCTCCTTTACTGACACCGGCGAAGCCGCCTCTATTACGTCAACGTGATCTCGGACCGAATCGGCTTCTGCGTTCTGCGAATCAAGAGCCAGTGACAGCCCGGCTCTTCTGATCCTCCAGATACTCCAAACCCGTGACCAAAAGAAACCTCATCGCCACGGTTCGCGGAGTCCCAGGCATCGCCACGTTGACCATAAAACGCTCTATTCGCTCGATCTCGTCGTCAGAGACCCCGACGAGAACGTGACGCAAGTTCTGGCCTGCGTCCGGCCCTTTTAACCCTTCTTTTTTGCTTGTCTCGGATCACGCGTGCGGATTACAACCGCCTCTATGGACAGCGTGGACAGCGAAGCCAAAAAATACTTCGATCAGATCGCTAGCGAACATCGAAAAGAACTTTTGCGCGAGATTGACCAAATCGAAGAAAAGAAGTGGGAGACAATTCGCGACAAAATGCTGAAGTGGCTTGTGGAGAACGGTATGTTACCGAAAAACGCTGGCGAAAAGGAGAAAGATGCAAAACGATGAAAGTTAAATTACAAAACGACGCGGGCCTCTTCCGCGAAGTGCCGATGGGTCTCTCTTGGACGGGATTCCTTTTTACAGGTTGGGTTTTAGTGTTCCGCGGAATATTCGCGCGGGGTCTAATCTACCTGTTCTTCGTCTACGGATTCCAGATCGCAATGTTTATACTCATTGCGGTCGCTTCGGGAGCCGGAGACCAGGAATCAGCCAACAGCCTCCGCGTTTTTGCATTTATCGTACTATTCATCCCAAATGTTATTTTCCTTTTTAAGGTCAACAAATGGACAGCGCGATATTGGATGGACAGAGGCTATCGACCAGTCGGTCCCGGCTGGGAAAAATGGGCACCTAAAATCGGACTGGCAGTGCCAAAAGGAACTTCATCCTAGTAACCGCGTCCGGCCAAAAATCCGGATGAATCGCATGAAGCGGCAGCAGGGGACGGCGGTAATTCCGGCGGTGCTGTTTGCATTGGTCGGTTATGTCTCCTTCTCTGTTCCTGCACAGGCGAAGGTGGGCGAAACGGTCCCGCAGCTTGTAAAGCGGTTTGGGACAAAATATGTAGTGAAACCGGTAAATTCCGGGCAGCTTTACGGATTCCAGTTAAACACATACTACATAAATGCTTTTGTCTTTAAGGGGGTGTCAGTAGCTGAGGGATATATTTCAGATCAGCCATTAGTAGGTGGTGAACCGCCGAACGATATTGTTCGCGGGATTCTGAAAACCAATGTTCCCGGAGCTCGCTGGTCGCAAATAGATCCTGCACCATTTGGTGCAGATTATGCGATGGAATCATCCGATCATTTATACGTTGCGTTTCTAAATTACAAATTGCCACGCAAAGATGGTTCAATTTGGCTAATGACCGTAAGTCGTGAAGACATGGTCTCGAAATTTGTAGTGCGGACACATTCATCTGATTCAACGCAGGCTCCAGCATTAGCGGAGACAAAACCTGCTCAGACACCTGGATCAACGCCTATATCAACTCGGGCGCCAACACCTGCTCCAATTGTTATGGATTGTCCCGAGGACACCGAAGTCAGAAGGAACTCACCAATTGTCTTCAAGGACTTCTATCTTGGAATGCCAATTGGGTGTGCTGCCAAACTAATTCGTGAGAAATATAGTGCGGTCTTCGGAGACATTAACATTAAAAATCCGAATGCTGAAATTAGCAACTTGCCCGAGAATGAACGCAAGAATTTGGACGCAGCAGCCGCTATTCTCGGTGTTGACCCTTCCACTTTAGTGACTGGTTCTCTCAAGAAGTCACAGCAACAGAGAGCAGTTTACGCACTGTACGCTTTTAAGGCGTTGTCTTTTACTCCAGTAATTGAAGCTGATGCCCAGAAGAGGGTAACTGCATTTCACTTTCCAGGTATGCTCGTTGACAGCCTGTTTAACACTAGCGACATGAAAGCTGAAGACTTTGCCCAGAAGTTCGCCGAATCTTACGGCATTCCACACATGGAACCTTTCATAATAGAGCAGCCTTTAGTGTCCGGGCAGTATAAAACGGGTTGGGAATATACTGGGGACAAAGGATACTATGTTAAGATTGATGAAAATAAGGGCCTTGCGGTAGAATCTGTTCCCTCGTCCGTCGAACGGAAGTTTGATTAGAGGAAAGCTGCGTCATTCTTTAACATTGCGCCTGGTTGTCGAGCGCGTAAACGACGGCGTAGCTCTTTGTCGTTGAGGCGACAAATTTCTGGTTGCGCAGTCAAACCGTGCTATGCACGGAAAGAGCAACTGTTCCCTCCTAGACAACGAGACGAAGTCCGGTCATTGACACACGGTTGCTGCTCGGACGCAGCGGCAGTGAAAACAACATTGTGAGAAAAATGGCAGCGCCAGGTTAAGCATAGCGAGGCATTGGAATCGAGAATAGAGGGGGACGCCGAAAACCTGCGTTGACCAGTATCCGCAGCAGGACGATTTTCGTCGCACGTGTCAGAAGATCAAGAACCCGCGAAACTGTCGGACTCGAAACCGCTATACGAGTGGCTCCAAGCGATTGATCTCGGTAGCGGCATAGCGGAGCAGGACAAGCTGCTTTGGAACTGCATGGTTGAAACCCAGCATTTTACCGACCTCTTTCGGGATCGGATTGATTTGGTTCTCGGCACCAAAGGAGCGGGGAAATCGTCCCTTTTCAGAATGTTTGGAGAAATTCTTCAAGAGAAACTTCTTAAGGACCGGAAGACGATAGTTGTTACCGGAGTTGAGACGCAGGGAGAACCGATATTCAAGTCGTACGGCGAACACTTTCAGAACTTTTCTGAGCGGCAGTTTGAAAACTTTTGGAAGGCATACCTGCTGAGTCTGGTTTACAACCGAATTTTCCATGATGAAAAAATCGAACAGATTTTCGCGGGTTACCCGGCCGAATTGCGAGACTTTAAAAAGTTATACGAAGGTTTGGGGCTCATCGACGTAGGGAAAATTAGTTCACCGACGAAGGTCTTAAAGTTAATTTGCGCGTTCACGATTGCTGCAATTGAAGGCGTTCAAGCGGCTTGGGACGCGGAGAAAAGTCAAGTGATCTTCGGTGTACAGATTCGAGACAAGATCAGCAAAGGCTACCAGGAAATTGCGGTCCCCGATTTGTCGAAAATGGACACGGTGTTGTGCATTGACGCGGTGTCACGTCTAGCGAAAGCGAGCGGGTACAAAATATGGATTATGCTGGACCACTTAGACGTAGTCTTTAAGCGACGATCTCCAGAGGAAGCGCGAGCGTTACGAGCGCTATTGAACGTGTTTTGGGCGTTTAATTATGATCATCTCAAGCTTAAGATTTTTCTGCGCGATGATGTCTTAGATGCGGTTAGCTCTGATTCTGAAGATCCTTTCGCCGGGCTTTCGCATATCAGCTCTAAGGCTGGCCCAAAGCTGAAATGGACGCGCGACTCGCTCTGCGTAATGATTATGAAGCGCCTAGTGTCGGATTCATGGCTGAGAAAGCGCTACAGTTTAGAACTGAAGAAGGTCGACGATGTCGATTATTCACGGAAGAATTTCCAGCTCTTATTTGCGTTCAAGTATGTCACACAACAGGCGTTTGATTGGATTGTGTCGCTGCTCGCAGATGGACGCGGGGTAGTCACGCCGCGGGACCTGATCGATTTGCTCAAAATGGCGCTACATAGTCACTCGCTCTGGCTACAGAAACATCCGGACAAGCAAGAATTCATGACGATTGCGGCCATCCAGGAGGCCCATAAGGAATTATCAAAGAATCGAAAGGAAACCGTTCTACAGACGGAATTTTCCCACTTAATGAGTTGGATTCAGAAACTTGAGCGAGGCAAGGAACAGTACGGCAAAGATGAATTCAGGGACCTTTTCGGCCATGACGGCGATAAGGCAATTGCGACGCTACAGGCTATTGGCGTAATTTTGTTTGACCACAAAAAAGCCTGTTTCCGCGTCGCAAAATTGTATGGTCCCGGCCTCGACGTGTATGCTACTCGAACGCGTAGGAGACCTAAGCACAGCAGCGGCGTATCGGAGCAGCCTAATGTCGGTGCGAGTGAATAGACGTGTCGTCACGCACCGCCTGATGCGAGACAACCTCAGCAAACCTCAGCATTCGCGAACAAATTATGCCACCCCGATAAAGGCGGGATTATACCAAACCACCAGACCCGCCCACGCTCAACGTTCGCCACCGCCTGACGCCTCTCCCACCAACTACGAGCCGTAAACGTGCACCCCAACACCGCTCGCAAAGCGGCGTAGGTGCGCGTCCAATCACTCTCGATGCGAATATCACGCACCCTGCAGTCAAGAAATTCACCAAACCGTGCCCACATTCGCACCGCCTTAAAACAGACCGGACGACCACGTTTCTTCAGATATTTTCCCGCCCGGTTCTTCGGAACCGGCAGCACATGAATCCGGCCACCACCGCATGACAGCCACAACGACCGCACGTCACTCACGAACAAATAACACCCCGTAAGAACGTGCACATGAAGACCGTGACCACCCGGATGCAACTCGAACACCCGCAATCCTGTAAACCCGCGATACTTGCGCCGACGCCGCAAGAGATCGAGAAACTTCGACCAGCGCTGCCGCGCCTCAGCCACGTCCAACACTTCCGCAAACGTGAACGTCCAAAGATACAAATTCCCGTGAGGCGAGGGGGGCAGCGCCTTGAACCGAGAAGTTGAATGCACATTTCGACTTCGAAATCAACGACCGCAGCGGCTCTGTCGAGGAATTGTTCAAATGGGACAAGATTAAGGGCGCCGCGACCGAGAAAGGGAGAATGCCTGATATCCTGTCCCAGTTGGGCAATTCCAGAGTTCCAAATGCGAAACGATCGGAAAACGGGTCGCCGCCTCGTCATAGACTTCAAATTTCATGGCTTTGGGGCAGGGAACCGAAGGAATCGCCGCCGGATCGGCCACTGCAAGCTCTTTGCGCAGGCTCCCCAAAGCCATTTGCAGGCGGCGCGAAAATCGCCTCAAGGTGGGACGATTAGGGTTCCAGGTTCCACTTTGATTTGGACGCGAGACTTGTCCCACTTGGAACTCGCTTACGAAGCTAGAAGGTGGAACCTACCGGGCACAGAAGCCGATTCTGGCGGGACAAGTTCCTACCGACGGAAATCCGGGAGTTCCGATTCGTAAGTGCTGCTGATTCAGGCTCATTCAGGCTGATTCAGGCTGATTCGACCTTTTGGCGAAACGGGACAAGTCTCTCGCGAATCCGCAAAATACCACAATGAATCAGCACCAACACCTGATGATTTCATATGACATATATTGTCTGATGTAATGAAAGAATTGGCCGGGTGTTGGGTATTTGATGTTTCTCCACGCCCCCTGTTGCTGCCAGGCCTCGATATTTTGGCTAAATATCTCGCTATCACCGTAATGCTTTCACTCGATGAGTTGGTCCTTGTTGAGCCGCCGACGAAGACGGATTGGGATCGTTCCTTCGATCTGCGTTGGGCGCGCGCTGCTGCGCTCGCCTTCGAATCGGCCACTCGGCGTCGAACGCAACGACCTCGATCAGCGCAAAGCTTCTGTCTTAATGCTCCGTGAGCCTTGGCGGCGGCTTCTCGACGCTTTGAAGGCACGTCAAAACTTAATCGACGCGTTTCATTGTGCTCAATTCGCGTGAGGAGGCATCAGATTGCTGCGCCAGGCACTGTTTATCGCCTCGAAGGGAACCCTCTGGGATGCTTTTTGGCAAGGGCTCGACATGTGCGGAATCCGGAAGAAGCTGCATCGCTTCAAAAATATTGCAGTCGACCTCGAATGCGCAGGTTATTTAAATTCTTAACACATTGATTTGGAGATAAGAACATATGTTTATCCGCATAACACATTCCTTCGCTGCTGAGCCGCCGGGGGACTTGGTCGTCGACCTAGCCTACAGGATTTCGTCGAGGCATTGGCCTTCAGCCGGTGATTGTCGGCAGGCAGGATGTCTGCGGCCCCACAACCAAGATTGGCTGTGCCCTAGGTTTGCGATTTGGGGCTCAAGCGGACCGGCACGTCGCCCTTGACCTGAACGCCGCGACTGGTAGCTTCGGCGCGAAACGAGGAAGCAAAAATCCCTTCTCTAAACACATGAGCGTTTATCGCAGTGCCTTAATGCCTTATCTTATGCTGAGCCTTCTTCTAATTCTCGGCTCTCTGGCGGGCGTGTGTCTGGCGCAGGAGAACTCTGGCGCGAGCATTCAGCAAATGATGACGCCGGAAGAGTTTAAGGCTGCCGGTCTAGACAAGCTTTCGTCCGAAGAGTTGCAAAAGCTTGATGCGTGGCTGCAAGGCTATCGGCAGACCACCGAGAAAAAGGCAAGCGAAGTAGCCGAAAAGAAAGCAAGTAGCACAGCGAGAACAAAGCTCGATATGCTTGTCAGTCGTGTCGATGGCTCCTTTGAGGGGTTGAAGGGTCGAACCGTGATCAAACTGGAAGACGGCACCGCCTGGAGACAGGCCAATGCCGAGGACCGCTTCCGGCCCACCGTTACCGATCATCCCGGCGCGGTTGTCAGTCACACAGTATTTGGCTATAAGATGCGGATCGAAGGCACGCCGGAGTTTTACGTCGATCCGATACGCAACCCGTAACTGATTAGCCGGGCGGCTGCGTCGGGACGGGTGCAGGCTTCAAGGTGGCCAGCCCAAATTCCTCGTGCGTTAATTGCGCGGCACGTTCGACATCGTCTTCCTTGATCACGACCGCGATTTTGATCTCGGAGGTGGAGACCAACTGGATGTTGATTCCGTTCCGACCCAGGCATTCGAACAAACGCGCGGCCACGCCGGAATGTGATCGCATCCCGATCCCGACGACGCTCAGTTTCGCGACGCCGCTCACCGTGTTCAAACGTTTCGCACCGACTTCGCTCACGACCGGCATCAAAATTTTTCGTGCGTCCTCTAATTCATCCTCGTGAATCGTGAATGAAATGTCGGTCGTTCCGCCGATCGACGCATTTTGCACGATCATGTCCACGATAATGTGGGCAGCGGCAATATTCGAAAAGATCCGCCCGGCAACGCCCGGTTCGTCCCGCACTCCTGCGATCGTGAGTTTTGCCTGGTGCCGATCGAGGCTGAGGCCGCGAATTACGACGTCTTCCATGCCGGGTGTCGCTTCTTTCGTGATTGTTCCGGTGGTCGTTCTAAGACTCGACCGGACCTCGAATTCGACCCCGAATTTTTTTGCAAATTCTACCGCGCGCGACTGCATCACCTTCGACCCGGCACTGGCCATCTCGAGCAACTCGTCATAGGCGACCTCGTCGAGTTTCTTTGCATCATTCACGACGCGCGGGTCGCAAGTAAAAACGCCCTCGACATCGGTGAAGATTTGGCACGCGTCCGCATTGAGCGCGCCTGCCAGGGCGATCGCGGTCAGGTCAGAGCCGCCACGGCCGAGCGTGGTCGTTTCGCCCTGGGCTGATTGTCCTTGGAAACCAGCCACGATCACAATGTAATCTTCAGCCAAGAGTTCCTGGATTTGCTTTGGGCTAATGTTTGCGATCCTCGCCTTCGTATGGATGGGATCGGTCAGGATGCCGGCCTCCGCGCCAGTGAGGGAAATGGCTTTCGCGCCGAGGGCGTTCACGGCCATAGCGGTCAGCGCACTGGCTGCGTGTTCGCCGGTTGCGAGTAAAATATCGAGCTCGCGTTTTGTGGGATCGGGCGACATTTCATTCGCGAGCTTGATCAAGTCGTCCGTCACTCCCGCCATTGCGGAAATCACCGCGACGACGCTGCAACCTTCGCGCTGCGCTTCTATGAGCCGTCGCGCCACGTTGCGGATTCGCTCAGGACTTCCGACCGAAGTGCCGCCGTATTTTTGAACAATCAGTCGCATCGCGAAAATACGCCGCCGTTAGGCGCAAATAGATCAGACACAAAGCCGAATCGTTTTCACTCAACTCACGCTGCTGTCAAACTGAAGTTGCAAATCACAAGCCTGTCGCGTGCAGCACGTCCCTACCGTTTGCATCGACGGGCTTCAAATCTTCCATGCGTCTCATGATCACATCCGGATCTTTCAAACCATGTCCGGTAACGGTGCAAACGATCCAGCTAGCCTCCGGGATTTTCTGAAATGGACACGCTGCTGCTTTCGAGTCGCAGCATTTGAACAATCCGGCAATCGCCGCGGCGCTGGCCGGCTCGACGAACACTCCTTCATTTTGCGCCAGCCACATTTGCGCGCCGGCAATCTCTTCGTCTGAGACAACATCGACGGCTCCATGTGATTCGTCGATCGCGACCCGCGCTTGTTTCCAGCTCGCGGGATTGCCGATGCGAATGGCCGAAGCCATCGTCTCCGGCTCCTCGATAATTTTGCCGTGAAAAATCGGTGCCGCTCCGGCGGCTTGGAAACCGATCATCGTCGGCAACTTCGTCGATCTCCCTCGTGCGTGATATTCGCGATACCCAGCCCAATACGCGGTCATGTTTCCGGCGTTTCCCAGCGGCAACAACTGAAAATCCGGCGCATCGCCCAGTGCGTCGACAATTTCAAATGCCGCCGTCTTCTGTCCGGCAATGCGACTGGGATTGATCGAGTTAACAACTGCAAAATCATTTCGTTCACCGAGTTCGCGGACAATGCGCAGTGCATCATCAAAGTTTCCCTTGATTGGGACGATTTTCGCTCCGCAGGCAAAGGCCTGGACCAATTTTCCGCTCGCAATTTTTCCTGCCGGCAAAATCACCACGCACGGGATTCCCGCCCGCGCCCCGTAGGCCGCCGCAGATGCCGAGGTGTTTCCGGTTGACGCACAAATCAACGCACGCGCTTTACCTTCGAGCGCTTTCGACACGGCCACCGTCATCCCTCGATCCTTAAATGAGCTAGTTGGATTGACACCTTCGTTTTTGACAAAGACCTTGCAGCCGCGACCAACTCGCGCGCTCAACTTTGCAGAATAGACCAGCGGCGTATCCCCCTCGCCTAACGAGACCACCGGCGTCGAACCAGAAATAGGAAGAAATTCACGATACCGTTCAATCACTCCCCTGCCCTGATCATGATCTGTCTTCATGTCTCTTCTTTCGCCGAAAAGCGTTGCAAAGAATCTGCTCTTGTTTTCCGTTATCCACACGCGGCCTCGGATTAAAAGCAAGATCGATAAATTATGCCTGCGCTAAGCAAGGAAGATAAGCTTCGCCTACTCAAGACGATTTTGGAGAGCCGGCACGCTGATCTGCGCGAGCAGAATTTGAATCGCCAGGGCAAGGGCCACTTCCACGTGTCGGGAATGGGACACGAAGCGCTCGCCGCTATCGCGATTTTATTGGGGCCGGACGATTATGTCGTTCCTTACTATCGCGATCGCGGCCTCGTGCTCGGCCGCGGCATGAGCACGCGTGAGCTGGCCCTCGAGTACTTTGCCAAGCGCAATACCGGGAGCGGTGGGCGTCAGATGCCGTCGCATTACAGCGACGCCGCACATCACATCTGGAGCGTGCCTACGCCGACCGGCTCGCAACTTCTTCCCGCATGCGGCATCGCCTGGGGGATTAAACTCGACGGCGAAAAAAATCTTGTCGTCACTACGGTTGGCGACGCCGCCACGCGCCAGGGTGATTTTTTTGAAGCAATCTGCTTTGCCAAAGAGAAAAAACTGCCGGTGCTTTTTGTCGTTGAGGACAACGCCTACGGCATCAGCAGCTATACTCGCGATACGAATCCTCTCGCGCTCGATGCCCTTCAGCCTAACGACTGGCGTCAAATCGAAGGCCACGATGTGCAGAAGGTTTACGACTCGGCGGAGCAGGCAATCGACAAAATCCGCGCGGGCAACGGTCCGGTTTTCTTCTGGATAAAAATGGAGCGACTTTCCAGCCACACCAGCTCGGATGACCAAAAACTTTACCGACGTGCAGAAGAGTTACGGGAGCTGGAGAAATACGATCCGCTAAAGTGCTGGAAAGATCAGTTGATCGCAGAGGGTGTTCTTAGCGCCGAAGAATTCGCAAAGGTCGACAATGAAGTTAAGGAGCGCATCCGGCAGGAGTACCGTGACGCGGAAAAAGCGGAGGACCCGTCGCCTAACGAATTGCAAGTAAACGTCACCGCTTCGCCGCCAAAACTCGACGATGAAATTTTGCCGCCGGGCAAATATCGAATCGGCGATACCGTAAACAAAACCTTGCGCGCGGGACTCGAAGAAGATCCGCGGCGGATCATTTTCGGTGAAGACGTGGAAGATCCAAAAGGGGGCGTGTTCCGTCTGACGCAGAAACTTTCCACCGATTTTCCGAAGCAGGTTTTCAATTCGCCGCTGGCAGAGTCGACAATTCTCGGTGTCGCGTGTGGCCTCGCTTCCTACGGCAAGCGACCGGTATTCGAGCTCCAATTTATCGATTTCATCTATCCGGGTTTCAATCAACTGGTGACCAACATCTCGACATTGCGCTGGCGATCATTTGGCAACTGGAAATGTCCCGCCGTGTTTTATGCGCCGTACGGAGCGTATCTTCCTGGCGGAAGCTTGTGGCACAGCCAAGCCAATGAATCCGCGTTCGCGCATTACCCCGGCCTGAGCGTCGTCATTCCGAGCACACCGGAGGATGCCGCCGGCTTGCTTTGGACTGCCATGCACGGTGAGGACCCGATCATTTTTTTGATTCCCAAGCATCTGCTTTGGGCGGAACACGAATCCGCGGAACCAATCCGCGCGGTCCCATTCGGTCAGGCGCGCAAACGCACCGATGGATCGGACGTCACATTGGTGGCGTGGGGCAACGCGATCGAGAAATCTCTCGAAGCGATCGTAAAGATCGAGGATGAAGCGAGCGTTGAGTTGCTCGACCTGCGTTCCATCGTGCCCTGGGATAAAGCAGCCATCGAAGAATCCGTGCGAAAAACGGGGCGGCTCGTGGTCGTGCAGGAAGACACGGAAACCTGCAGCGTCGGTCAGATGATCATCTCGCATCTCGCTGGAAATGCCGAGCTTTGGAGCACGATGATCAGCCCGCCGATTCTTGTCAGCAAAGGCAACGTCGCGATCGGTTATAATCCGATCTACGAATATGCTGCGTTGCCAGACGTGGAACGTATCATCGCCGCCATTCGGCATTCGGTTGCAACGAAATCTGAACGCGCTGTTGTAACCGCGATCGGTGATCGCGGCGGGGCAGAAGCCACTGTAAAATCCGCGGGACCGGGATCCGCGATCCCGGCTGGAGAGAGGATAGACATGAGCAACCAACGCGTGCAAAGCATCACCGTGCCGATTATGGGCGAAGGGATTCGCAACGCAAAAATCGTGTCGTTGCTGAAAAAACCGGGGGATCCTATCGCGCTCGACGATCCAGTGTGCGAAGTCGAAACCGACAAGGCAGTTTATCCGATCGAGTCTTCCTTCGCAGGAGTGATGGGCGAATGGAAAACAAGAATTGGCGACACCGTCGAGATCGGCCAGGAGCTCGGCACCATTCTGACCGGCGCGCCTTCGCGAGAGGATCAAATGCAAACGCCGGCGAATGCGTCTCCTGACGGAAAAGAAAGAACTGTAGAGGCAGCCCCGAAAGCTTTCGGGGCTGCAGACCTTCGCGATCGCGGGCGGCCGACCCGCCCCCACAGTATCGAGCCGGCGCTCTCGCCCACGATCACACGCAAATTAAGCCGCGTGATTCCCGCCAACTTGCAAATCGATGCGCGTTGGGACGCAGTTCGCATAGCACGCGACATCGCAAAAAAGAGAAACGGCAGGAATGCCCCCTCGCCTTCTGTGATGATTGCGTGGTCGGTCGTCCGCGCGATGGAGAAACACGCGCCGTTCCGTCGTTTGATTCTGGAAGACGATCGTATCGTCGAGAACGACGACTTCGATCTCGGCATCGCCGTCGCGTTGGAAGACGACCGGCTGGCCACGGCGGTGATTGTCGATGCCAACAAAAAAAGCTGGCCGGAGTTCGTAAAAATTTACAATGCGACTGTGGATGCAACACGCGGTGGCCGCGTTGATGCCATGAACGCGCCGGTTGTCATGACAAGTCTCGGCGCGTTCGGCGTGCGGGCCGGCGCGCCCATCGTGGTCCCTCCGTCAGTCGGCACACTCTTTATTGGCAGCGCACATCACGAAATGATTACGGACGGCAAGAAGAAAAACGAAACCGCCGAAGTCATCACACTCTCGCTCACCTTCGACCATCGCGTCGTCAACGGCGCCGGCGCCGCCAACTTCGTTCACGAAATCAAAGAATTGATTGAGAACTTCAAGATGCCAGCGGCAACGCCAAAGCCTTCGGCAAAATTATGAACACAGACATCCGTTGGAAGCAGCGCTTTCAAAATTTCAGCAAAGCGCTTGCGCTTTTGCGGGAGCCATTTGTTCGCGAAGCCGGTTCGCTTTCGGATCTCGAAAAAGAAGGCATCGTGCAGCGTTTCGAAATTACGTTTGAGCTCGGCTGGAAAACCTTGAAAGACTATCTCGTTTTTAACGGCGTAGCCTTCCAGCAGATGACGCCACGCAATGTGATTAAGCAAGGTTTCTCAAGCAAAGTGATCTCAGATGGCCAACTTTGGATCGACATGCTCGACCGGCGCAATCTGCTTGCGCACATTTACGACGAATCACTTCTCGATGAAACTGTTAGTCTGGTAGCGACAAAGTTCTTGCCCGCTTTCGAGCAACTGTTCGGTTTGCTCGCGGATAAATCGACATGAGCTCTTTTGGGTTGAATCAAAGAGAACGTGATCTTCTCGTCGTGGCATTTCGGTGTCATCCGGAGATCGAAGAAGTGCGCGTATTTGGCTCGCGAGCAAAAGGCAATCATGAATCGAGTTCGGATATCGACCTGGCATTGTGGGGAAATATCAATTCCCAACTGCTCGCTCGTCTTGCAGGCGAATTGGATGAGCTGCCCCTCCCCTACACGTTTGATCTCAGTATTTACAACCACGTGCGCAATCGTGATCTCAAGGATCATATCGATCGTGTGGGCAGCACGCTTTATCGGCGCGAATCGTCGGTGCCGCGCACCGCGAAATGATTTCGAACGGAAAAAGAAAAACGAAACCACCGAAGTGATTACGCTTTCGCTCACCTTCGACCATCGCGTCGTCAACGGCGCCGGTGCCGCCAACTTCGTTCACGAAATCAAAGAATTGATTGAACATTTCAAAATTCCGATGCGAGAGACGCGGACAATCGGAAGATAGGCGTCTCGACTGTTACGGCAGACAGGCCTCCAGCCTGTCGTTTACCTTTTGCGGCCGAGACGGCCGTCTTCCACCGCCGCGACCTCGACTGCGTCCAAGACCGAGAGCTCAAGAAACATATCCATCGCGTCGGAAGCGTTCTCTATCGGCGCAAGTGATCGAGAAGATTACACAGCCCACTTCGGCTTTCGTTTTTCGTTGAAAGCGTCAATGCCTTCCTGCGCTTCGCCGGATTCGCGCGCTTGCAGGTGATACTTCAGCGCAAGATCGACATCTTGCTTCACAGAGCTCGACCAGAGTTCTTCGATCAGTTTCTTGGTTTGCGCGAGTGCGCCCGGCGCGCCTTGCAAAACGGAGTCGGCAAATTTTTGCGCCTTGGTCATCAAATCACCTTGAGCGACGACCTGATTAACGAGACCCATTTCGCGTGCCCGTTTCGCATCAATTAATTCAGAGCCTAGCAACAGCTCACGCATGTTCCGTTCGCCCACTTGCCGCCGCAAAAAAGGCATCACCAGTCCCGCGACGAGACCGCGCCGTACTTCGGGATAACCAATCTTTGTTCCTTCTGCTGCGATAACGAAATCGCACGCTGACATGAGGCCGGCTCCTCCAGCCACCGCGGCGCCGTGCACGGCAGCGATGGTGATCAAACGCGTTTGACTCAGCGCAACCAACGTTTTTGCGACCATCTCAGCGGTGGCGTGCACGGGACTTGTCGCTTTCAAATCGAGTCCGGTAGAAAAGGCAAGCCCGGCTCCGCGCAGGATCAGCACGCGTTGATTAGCATCTGCCCCCTCCGCCTCGATC
>DATMPQ010000222.1:0-9479 GCA_035567015.1 Chthoniobacterales bacterium
CTCCATGTGACCGACCGCTTCATCGACATACTCGTCGAGCACGAACTTCTTTTTGGCTGCAATGGCCAGGAAAGTAAGCATGTGACAGCTCGAGAGTGAGGCCACAAACGCTTCCTCCGGATCGACGAGCTTCGGATTTCCGAGATATGCGGGCGCGGCCGACGCCTGCATCTCATGGCCGCCGTCAAATTTCCAGGTGTGATCGCGCGGGTATTTCTGATACTCGAACGGCGTATCGCCGCGTTTCCAGGTAAGGGTAATTTTGTGTTCGGACATGCTCTTCCTATAGAATGGCGCTTGAAATAGGCAAGGACTGGCTGTTTTCGAGCGGTTTTGCTCAATTCTGCGCCCGGATGGAATGCTTCCTGCATCTGGACCCTGCACCCCAGGGTTCCGATTGCATGAAAAGAGAAGAGTTGGACGCCATTTTGAACGGAATGCTGAACAGTGCCGACGATCGGGCGTCCGATTTCGTCTTTGTGGTCGGCAAGCCGCCGCAGATCGAGCAGGACGGCCAACTGAACGCCTTGGAAATGGATGGCGCCGATTCAGTCCTCCAGCCTGCTCACATCCAACAAATGGCTGATCTCTTGATGCAAGACAACGATCGACTACGCGACGACCTTGCGACCAACGGATCGTGCGACGGGAGTTACGCCCTTGAGACTCGAGCACGGTTTCGCGTCAACGTTTACAAACAGAACGGCCAGCAGGCGATCGTCATGCGACGCCTCGAATCCAAAGTCCCCTCACTCGCAGAACTCAAACTGCCTCCGATTTTCTACGAGATGATCAAAGAGAAAACCGGGATCGTTTTTCTCACTGGCGGGACGGGCACGGGCAAGACAACCACCCTCGCGGCGATGTTGAACGAGCTGAATCAAACGCAGAAGATTCACATCGTAACGCTGGAAGATCCGATCGAATTCTTGCACGCGCAGAATGTAGCCACCTTTAGCCAGCGTGAGTTAGGCAAGGATTTTCCGAACTTCGCCGTCGGCTTGCGCGCGGCGCTGCGGCAGGCGCCAAAAGTTATTCTAGTCGGTGAGATCCGGGATCGTGAATCGATGGAAATCGCACTAACGGCTTCCGAAACCGGACATTTGGTTTTCTCCACTTTGCACACGATCAATGCCGGGCAAACTGTGCACCGCATTCTGGGCATGTTCGCGAAAGAAGAAGAGAAGCAGGTACGCGAACGGTTGGCCGAGACGCTGCGCTACGTCGTTAGCCAGCGGCTTGTCAGCAAAATCGGCGGCGGCCGTTTGCTCGTGACCGAGATCATGGGGAGCAGCCTGCGCACGCGCGAGACGCTGATTTACGGGGAAGGCGAGAACCGCACTTTCCTTGAGATCATCGAAGCGGGCGACATCAACGGTTGGCATAGTTTCGATCAGTCACTCATCAAGGCCTACGAAGCGGACGCGATAACCGAAGAAACCGCGATCATCTACGCCACCCACAAAACTAAAATGCGCCGCGACATTGACATGTCGAAGAAACTTCGATCCAGCCGGCTGGAAGAATCGTCCGGCCTGCAGATGGAATCATCCGGGCCCCAAATAGAATCGCACAAGCCAACAACAGTGACTAAGGGATAAAATGTCCGAAGCCGTACAGGTCAGAGATCTGGAAAACGCTCATCGCGAGATCGAGCAGTTGCGCAAAGAGCTACGCCAGGCGATCGCCACTGCCGCCACCACGCGAGAAGAGGCTCAGCAGAAAATCTGCGAATTCGCACGCGAATTTCGCATTTCGCTCACTACGGTAATCGGATTTAGCGATATTCTGAGTGCGAACGATAAATCCCATTCCCCCGAATGGAGCCAGATCGCCATCGCCGGCCATGAGTTAGTGGAATTGATCGAGAAGCTGGAACGTTCGGTCTGCCTGCCGCCGGCTTCCAATGGCCAGGCAACGTTGACGGATCCATCGCCAACATCCGCCCGTACGGTGCTGCATATCGAAGACAACGAAACCAATTTTCGCCTGACCGAACGCATTTTGGAGGACCGCGCGAACATCGAACTCCTGTGGGCCGCGACCGGCTCACAAGGTCTCGAAATCGCCATCAATCGTACGCCCGCACTGATCCTGCTGGATTTGAACTTACCTGACATCCACGGCAGCGACGTTCTCGTGCAATTGCGAAACACTCCATCCACCCAAAAGATTCCTGTTATCGTCTTGAGCTCGGATGCATCTCCCACACGGATTGAGCGGATGCTAAAGTCTGGCGCGCGCGACTACCTGATCAAGCCCTTCGATATCAAACGACTCCTGTTTCTAGTTGACGAAGCGCTTTACTCTCGATCACAAATCGCGGCGTAATCGTTGTAACGCAGCTCATCACTGACCGGGAGTGAGTCGTCTCCCTTCTTGACTCGGTACCCATCACCGATCACCTATTATTTCTCTTGACCGCGCGATTAGCTCAGTGGTAGAGCGCTTGCTTCACACGCAAGAAGTCGCAGGTTCGAACCCTGCATCGCGCACCACATCGTAAAACGGCATTGGCTGGCGCGAGCGAAAGTAGGTGGCGGTCTGGGGCTGGAAGAGACTGTTGCCGATGCGGATGCGCTTCGGTGCTCAAATCCGCTGGCGCTTATTCCCCGCGAACGCTTCTTACGACGATTTCAGCAGCGCCCGCACGCCACAAAACGCTCAGCGGCCAAGCAGCTTTCGGCTTGCTTTCGCCGGTTGTATTGATCTTTGGGAGCGCCTTGCACTAATTAGTGTGGACCAATTGGAACCGATAAGGGCATCTGGGGCGGCGCCTCTTGAAGCACCCTTTGTCGAGCACGCGTGCCGGTGTCGATCATTGTCTCTGAACCTGGAGTGTTGGCCGCGCAACTGCAAAGGATCGCGGACACGAAAAAAACGAGCAGCACATTTACTTTCCTCGCTTCACGCCTCATATATGGGATAAGTAACCTAGTAGCACACGCACTGCTGGTGCAAAGGAATGGATTGCGAGTGCGCCACGGCCAGGATTGCGTTGGAACCGACGAAGCGAATCTCTCGAGTCGAAGCAGCGGGCAGCAATCGGAACCTTTCCAGCGTCATTTTTTTCTGTCGATAAAAGTGCCGAAGTTTTCATGACAATTCATGACAGAATTTTTTCGCTCATGTGCGTGATGGTTCACATTGCGAAAAAATCGCTATCGTCGCAATACGAATAATGAAAGCATGATAACGCACATTGACGAACAATCACGAATGATGCTTCACACGCAAGAAGTCGCACGTCCGAAGCCTGCATCGCACGCCATTTGTTGCGTGTCGTCGGGTTTTTAGCTTAAACGAATGTCAACGTTTAAGATTGGACCGCATTCTCTCACTCTCAAGTCGATGAAAAAAATACCTGGACTCCCGCGGCCCTGGTGGCGTCGGGCGAAGAAGCCGAATCAGGATGAGCCGTTGTCGATGCCACTTTACGGTGTTTGGGAATCTGTGGCGCGTTTCGCGGCAGAAATCCGAGTAAGCGATTTTATGGCAGAAATGACTCGGCGATGTCGCGCATACGGCACTCAGGGGATGATGGGGACGCTCGATTGCGCGACGCTTTACGCGTTGACCCGTTGGCAGCGACCGGCAGTAGTCGTCGAGTCGGGTGGATTTGTCGGGATGTCCTCGGCCTTCATCTTGAAAGCGTTTGTGGATGAAGGGCTCACGACAGCAAAGTTGTACAGCATCGAGTGGAGCGCGGACTGCGAGCAGGGCTCTTTGATTCCGAACGATTTGCGACCGCAGTTCGTGCCTTTGCGCGGAAAGGTCGAAGATTTTGTGCAGCGCGACCAATTGCCGCCATCAATCGACATGTTTCTGCACGATAGCTCGCACCGTCATCGACACATGCTTTGGGAGTTTCGCAAATTTTGGGCGCGGCTGCGCGATCGTGGACTGCTTGTGTCACATGATGTGCATTTGAACGCGGCATTTCCCGAATTTGTGGCGAAGACATACGCACACGATAAAAAGACCGGACGCCTAGATGCGAAGCGGACGTCGCATTATGAATGGGGCCGCTGGGGCTACATCGGCTTTGTCATAAAAAAAGAAAAGGCGGACTGAGTCGCTGGGCAGCATCGGCATAGCGGGTTGGCGCGACCACGCATCTGGTCAGGAATTTCCCTCGATGCCGATCAACTCCGCTGCCATCGACCGACCCAGGTGCTCCATCCGTAATATCCAAACGAAACGAGTCTTCCGGCCGACACGAGTTCGTCCACCTGCGCCCGCCTCGGTGCTGACTTCACGCAGGACCCAAAATAATCGTCGATCACAAGCCAACAACCGTCGGCCAGTAAATCGCCATAGCAATCCAAGTCCCGGCGCACATTGCCGTCCGCATCAAAAATGAAGAGGCCCACTTCACCGCGGCCTAACATCTGCCGAATGGCTGATATCGTCGTTTCTTGGAAGGAGTAACCGTTGATCAAAGTAACATTCTCGGACACGCCGAATCGCGCCAGATTCTTTTTCAGGTCCTTGAAGATATTCCTGCTCGGTATGCGACGGTGCTTCAGTCGTCCTCCCGCCTCCACGCTGATGATTTTCTTTGGGGTACCGGACTCACGCGCTCCAAACGCGGCGGCGATCGTGGACCCGCCAATGTAAGGGCCGATCTCGAGGATATTTCCCATGGTGATCTTGGCGAAGTGATAGATGAGAAGCAAAGCATCCACATGTAACATCGATGTGGCCGCACCGATTTTTCCCAAACGATGGTGTATCTCCTGACTCCGATACTCCATCAACTTGTACATCAGATCGAGCACATCGTTCAGCTACCGTTACCGGCGCCGGGAGTCAAAGGCACTCGATGTGTTTTGATCATGAAAGCGCGGGTTGCGCCGAGTAGCCATCGGCTGCGATTCCCCAACGGCCCCGTCGGGAAGACTCAATGCACGCAGCAAGCACAGGGAACCACTAATTTGAGAATAAAGCGTATTCGGTCAGCTATGACCCAGTGGTACGTCATTGCCTTGATCGCTGTTGAATCAAGTCCGCCGCCACCTGAACTCCAAAATGCGGTTGCGCACCAGCGCGCCGGGCAGCAGGTCCACTTCGCAAAGAATTTGAAACCGCCGGTCGATCCGATTAATTCATTCAGTACTCACAGGATCGCCAAATGGGTGTAACGCTGCTGCATCACGCGACTGATTGACTTGCGCCGAAACGCGCCTTAGTCTCGCAATCGTGTTTCGTCGTGTCGGGCGCATCGCCACGATTTCCGCGCTTTGCTGTGCGATCGGATTGCATTGGATTGCGCTTCAGTCAATCGCGTGGACAACCATGATCGTTTCTTACGCGAAACAGCAGTCGGTGTGCATCGCGATCGTCCAAACATTCGACGGCGCTCATCCCTGTTCACTTTGTCACGCGGTCAGCAAGGGGAAAACTTCCGAGAAAAAATCCGACCTGCAGTCCCTGACGCCTAAGATCGACCTTATTTGTGTCGCGCGCGCCATTCGAGTGTTGCCGCTATTTGCGCGCTTCGACTACGGAACCTGGAGCTTTTCGTCATCTGAGATTGGTCATTCTCCGCCGGTTCCTCCACCTCGCTTCCAGGTGAGCTAGCTGCGGCGTTGGGCCACTGACGCCGTGCGTGTGCACGTTGGCAGTCTTTCGGACGTCACCGACTAAGATCGTCGCGCCCAGTCGCGTCGGAATTTCGAACTTTTTGGAGGAACCAAATGAAGATTTTACGTTTGCTTTTGTTAGTCATTTTAAGCGGTGCCGGCTTACGAATAAGCCAGGCCTGTGATCTGTGCGGTTGCTACACGCCGCAGCTTGAAGCGATGCCCGGTATGGAATCGGCCACTTCGAAATCGTGGTGGAACGGATTCTACGGCGGCGTTGGCGAGCAATTCACCCACTTCGGAACCGTTCTCGTGAATGGACACGAAGCGTCGAACCCCACAGACCAGTACGAGAACAGTTCGATCACGCAACTCGTTGCAGGCTATACGGTCAATGACCGATTCGCGTTTCAACTCAACATTCCGCTCATTTATCGCGAATTTAAAAGACCGGAAGGTTTCGCGATCGATCGCGGGACGGAAAGCGGTCTGGGCGATATCTCGCTTTTGCTGAAGACCGTCGCTTTTCACTACGCGTCCCCAGCGGGCAGAGAATTCGAAGTTTCAGGAAAGAATCCAGTCGCAATCGAACACGAGCCCGATTTTACCATATCGGCGGTTCTGCTTACTGGTCTCAAACTTCCAACCGGCGACAGCAGCCGGATTAAAGAGGAATTTCACGAGATCGACATTCCGGGTGCGCCACCGAGCGGAATTCATGGGCATGATCTGACGCTTGGCACCGGCTCGTACGACGGAATTTTCGGCGAGCAAACTTCACTGCGTTACAAAAGTTTTTTCGCACAGACCAACATACAATTCACGCTTCGCGGTGACGGATTACACCAATACCATTTTGCGAACGATCTCGCCTGGGACGGCGGGCCTGGTTACTATCTTGTGCGCAATCGCGAGACGATTGTCGGGCTGCAATTCATTGTTTCCGGTGAACACAAAGATGTGGATCGCTTCCGCGGCGCGCCTGCTGTAGATACCGGGATTACTTCTGTTTTTGTCGGGCCACGAATGGTGGCATCGCGCGGCCGATGGAGCGCAGAGGTAGATGTCGATCTTCCGGTATTGATCAACAACACCGCCCTGCAAGTGGTACCTGATTACCGCATTCGCGGCGGAATTGCATTTCACTTCTAAGCCCGGTGTAAAAATGGGCAGATTCCTGATTATTCCGGATGACCGTAACAATTACTCAACACGTTTAGTGCAGCAGTTTGCGTACTGCTGATGACAGCAGCGAACTCCACCAAAACGCGGTTTTGCCCTTGGGAAACCGTCGCATGTGCCGAGCAGGAGTTGGCCTGCGCGCGCATCGTTCTTCTTGCGGGCCGACGAGAGCCGCCTCGATACCGCGTGACTGGCTTTCGACAAGATTAACAAAATGCAGTGGATCAAGCACTGCACTCTGATCTTATATTCACAGTATTGCGCGCGGATGAGCTTGAACAAGCCCAACCTGCAAGGCTCTAAAGCTCTAACGCGCGAACCTCTCCGCGCCGCTCAGCTGTTAAGGAGGCAGCGCTGTACCCACCGTGGATTTGACCTGCGCGACATCCACCGAGTTGATCACGCCATTGGCATTCACGTCTTCGCGGAAATTTGAGCCACTGACCGTCGCACCCACTTGCGATTTAGTCAGAGCGACGTCCGCCGCACTGACGGCGGCATTGCCGTTCACATCACCAACTAATACGCCCATGGAAACGGGAACGTTGCCCATGTGTGTACCATCGTTCACGTTCATGAGCGTAACAGTAATCCTCTGGACATTGGTCACGCCAGTGAGATTGGCCGTGACTTCCGACCCGCTCACGCTGAAACTGCTCACGCTCCCGGTGCCGGAGGTCAGTACCGCGCCCCCGACCGTGACCGAGGTCGCGAAGTCAATAATCATCTGATAATCGTTTGTAGCTCCGCCGCTGCGGCACTCGACGCCGACGTTGCCAGTGAGTGGCAGAGGGACATCAAAAGTGCCGGCTCCGCCGTGCACCTTTCGCGAGAACGCGCTTTGCGCCATAGGAGCCGACTCGACATTGATCGTACCCGTCATGCCGAACGAGCAGTGGGCGGCGCAGTGGTAGGAGTAAGTGCCAGCTTGGGTAAAGGTGTGCTGATAAACCGTGCCAATGTTTGATAGCGTCCCTGCGCTACAGTTCATATCGTTCGGCGAACAGAATTGCCCGTCAGCCGTGCAAGGAGGAGGGCCGCTGGTGACACTATGGAAGCTACTGCCCCAAGTCCAGCGAACTGTGTCGCCCACCGAAATGGTGACCGGGTCAGGCGAAAACACAAGCATCCCATTCGGCCCCACCGTCACAGCAAAAGTCTGGCTGATGGTCGACGGCGGAGTGTTGGGAACCACGCGGCCGTTTTGATCGACAATGGTAATTGCTGTAGCAGCAGCGCTCCCGGCGGCAAATCCCGATGCGGAAAAGATTGCCACCCCAGCCATTATTACCAGCCAACAAATCTGTCGCCCTACCGCATTTGATCGTTTCATATTGAGAACCTCCTTTTTGACCCGAGCCCTGCTTTCGGTGAAGCCACCGCTGACTGCCGAGTCATGCGATCCGGCAGGATCGAGTACAGGGCTGAGGTCGCGGCGATTGTCTTAACCTCCGCGTTGTTAGTCAAGAAAGAAACTCGAGCTTCTTGGTAACAGGTTTGTTACTTTTGGTCGTCCGGAGCGGTTCCAATTGCGTGGGCACGCCTCTTGGTCACGACCAAAATGCGTTCTTTAACGATCTTCGCCCAGGCCATTTCCATTTTCATCTGGAACGGCCGCCGAACGAGGCGCTCCTTGAAACACCGATCCAGCCCAATCCTTGATCGAATAATCAATCGCGACATCCTGCTGCCCAACCGCTCCGATTCATGGCAATTCTCGACAGAATTTCTTTCGCTTGCGTGCGTGCTATTTCGAATCGCGAAAAATCGCTATCGTCGCAATACGAATGATACCAGCGAGCTAACGCACAATTAACGACAACAGAATGGTGGGCGAGCGAAGCGCGCAGCGCTCGTCCTTATCACACCCGCTTCTTTTTCCAAATGCCGCCTTCTTCTTTCCAATTGTAAAGCGGCTTTCCGTTGATCTTGTGAACGGAAGTCTCTGTGACCTTCATCCTGCTCGGCTGTCCAGCCAGAAAGAAATCAATATCATACGTCTTGCCATCGGTCGCTTTCATATCCACGCAGGCCAAATATTTTCCACCGCCGAGGTCGGAAAGCCGGTCCTCGTGCACCGCCTCCAAGGCGCCCGGGAACGGACAGAATAAGGGCACGAATCAACCTAAAGAGACGAAGACCGCGTTCCGCCGAGCGCTGTGGATTAATCCTTTAGAGTCGCAACTCCAGCCGTACGTTTTGACCTAGGCTTGTCGCGATCTTACGTCATGCCGATCGGTAACGGTACGAGCCGCGCTTAAATGGTTGGTCTCATCCGGGGAGCGCACGCGTCCTGGAAAACCAAATCGCTACTAGTGCGCATTCATTGGACCAGAGTGGCGCAGAGGAGAATTGGTCCGATAGAGATCGAGATCCTTCTCTAGCTTGCTCGCTAAGGCGAAGTTGTCTTGGCCGGTGGCAAGTTGTAACGCGCGCTGAGCGGTTTCGATTGCATCAGTAAAGCGGCCGTTCTCAGCGTAAGCGGCGGCTAATGTGCGGATGAAAATCGGATTCTTCCCGCCGGAAAGCTGATCGGCTTCTTGTGCTAGCTCAATCGCTTTCGCGCCGTTTCGCAGCGACGCGTCGGAACACGTTGATAGCGCCCACGCCAAATTGTTTAACGTCGAAACGGAGCGCGGAGCGATTTCCAACGCAGTTTCATAATGTGCGATCGCTTGGCCAATCTCCCCTTTGCGCAGAAGCGCATCCCCG
>DATMPQ010000223.1:0-3136 GCA_035567015.1 Chthoniobacterales bacterium
CCCAAGGTGCTTCAAGACCGGAAGAGCGCGACGACTGAACCTTTATACATCATTGGCGACGGCCGCGTGCGGGCGAGTCTCGCCGCCGGCATCCTGACCGGAGGAGGCCGCTGTCAAGCGGTCATCCTTGACGGCGGAATGGACGCTTGGATAAGCCAGGGTTTGTCCGTGGTGCGCAAAAAACGCTTCTGGACCTTTTCACCCAACACTTCTGAAGCAGTGCAGATGTGATGCGGATGCTGGCGCGGTGTCGCTCATCGTGCGCAAAGCCGCGGAGAGGGGAAATTTTCGCAAAAACGTAACAATTACACGCTTGTGTCAGGGACTCGCTTTGAGTACATGAAGACTTGCCGAGCAATCGGTTAAGCCAATATAAGGGCGTTGGGGTAAATTCGTTTAATCGAGCGTTTTCGGGCAACAATAACTAGGCTTCGATGATGAGAGCGATTGCCCAGCCCCTGGACGGCGGGATGTCGTCGACCGCGGAAAGTGAACAGGGGCGACTGGATTATCGCCCCTTTCTCGCCGCACTGCTGGTGTTCGCGGCCTATTATTTTGGCGCGAAGATCGGATTTGCGCTGACTTTCCAACCGCATCCAGTTTCGGTTCTCTGGCCGCCCAACTCCATTCTGCTCGCGGCGCTTCTTTTGACGCCCCGTCGCATTTGGTGGGTGGTACTGCTGGCTGCATTTCCTGCGCATTTGTTAGCGGAATTGCAGAGTCATGTTCCCAGCACCATGGTTTTTTGCTGGTTCATCAGCAATTCGTGCGAAGCACTCATCGGCGCGGGTTGTGTCCGGTATCTGATCGAATGTCCGGTCCGGTTCGATCGTCTTCGCAACGTCGGAATTTTCTGCTTCTTCGCCGCATTTTTGGGGCCGTTTCTTTCTTCCTTTCTGGACGCGACCTTCGTCGTCATCAATCACTGGGGACAAGGCGGCTATTGGGAAATCTGGCGACTCCGATTTACCTCTAACGTTTTAGCCGCGCTAACCTTGGCGCCTTTGATTGTGACTTGGACCGCGGAGGGAATCGCCTGGCTGGGCAAGATTCGTCGCCAGAGATTTCTCGAAGCCAGCCTTCTTCTGCTTGGTTTGCTTTCGGTCGACACCATCGTTTTCTATAAATTGGCGCCGACCGCAGAGACCACACTGCTCTATTTGCCGTTGCCATTCTTGATATGGGCAGCGGTGCGCTTCGGCTCACGCGGCGCGAGCGCTGCCGTCTGCACTTTGACATTTCTTGCGATATGGAGCGCCAGCCACGGGTATGGCCCATTTTTTGCAAAATCCGCAGAAGAAAATGCGCTTTCGATTCAAATGTTTTTAATCGTCATGTCGGTCCCGCTAATGCTTCTTGCCGCACTAATAGAAGAACGTGCCAAGACGGAGACGGCGCTCCGGGGTCGTGAAGAACGCATCAGTCTCGCAGCCGAATCGGCGGATCTTGCATTCTGGACCATCAATTTCGAGCGGAACGAGTCGTGGATGAGCGACAATGGTCGCACCATCTTCGGCTTTGCTCCTGATGAGCCTTTGTCCCGCGAGTTGTTTCTCTCTCGCGTGCATCCAGAAGACAGAATTGCTATGGATGAAGCCATCGAGCGTGCGCGCGCCGCGTCGCAGACATTTGAAGTGGAATATCGCCTGCTCCGGCCGGACGGCGAAATACGCTGGTTGATTTCGCGCGGCCGTTATCTGCGCGACGATCGGGGAGAAGTAAGCGAACTGATTGTGGTAGCCATCGACGTCACGGCGCAATTCAAAGCCAACCTCCAGCTACGACTGCAGCGCGAGGAGATGGCACACATGAGCCGGGTGTCGTCTATGGGCGAGCTAACCGCTTCGCTCGCGCACGAACTCAATCAACCGCTCTCCGCTATTGTCAGCAACGCGGCGGCCGGGAGACGATTCCTGGCGCAGGGTTCCCATGACCTTAAAGTGTTTGAAGAGTTGCTCGCCGATGTTGCGGCTGATGCCCGGAGAGCGGGCGACATCATTCACGGGATTCGCGATTTCGTGCGCAAGAGGGAGGGGACAAGGCGCCTGGTAAATTTGAATGAGATCATCCGGGAGGTCCTGCGACTGCTGCATTCCGATTTGCTCGGACGCGCTACTTCCGTCGAGACGCAACTCACTCCGAATCTTCCGATGGTGGATGCCGATCCGGTCAACGTGCAACAGGTGCTGCTAAATCTTCTGATGAATTCGCTCGAAGCAATGCAGCTAAAGCCAGCGGCCAAACGGCGCATTCTCATTTCCACAAGACGCGAAGCAGATTCTTCTGTCGTAACCAGCGTGCGGGATTACGGTGGCGGGCTTCCGGAAGAGGATATGGACAAGGTTTTCACACACTTTTATTCGACGAAGCCAAACGGAATGGGAATGGGTTTGACGATTGTGCGCTCCATTATCGAAGCGCATGGAGGGAAGTTGTGGGCGGAAAATGTCGATGAAGGTGCTCGCTTTTTCTTTACCCTGCCGGTGACACGAAAGTCTGAAACTCGCGAGGTCGCTTGAGCAAAGTCAACAAACTTGTGTGCGTGGTGGACGATGATCAATCGGTGCGCCGGAGTTTAGGGCGTCTACTTAAGTCCGCTGGATATGCGGCGGAGCCATTTTCTTCAGCCGAAGATTATCTGGCGCGCGAAATCTTCGAAGGTTCGATCTGCCTTATTCTCGATGTCCACATGCCGGGATTGAAGGGTCCGGGGTTACAAGAAGCGCTCGAGAAGCGAGGCGCTTGCGAGCAGATTGTTTTTCTTACCGGCCATGGCAACGTGCCGACCGCCACTCAGGCGATGAAAAAGGGCGCCGTTGATTTTCTGACGAAGCCTTTTGACGATGAGGAACTGATCCTAGCGGTCAAGCGTGCTTTGGAACGTGCTGAGGAACAATTGCGCAGACGCAGGGAAAGGCGGGAAGCGCGTGGACGTATCGGTAAATTGACGCCGCGTGAGTTTGAAGTTTTGCGCTTCGTCGTTATGGGCCTGTTGAACAAACAGATTGCGGCGGAGCTGCGCACGGCCGAGAAGACGATCAAAGTTCATCGCGGCCGCGTCATGCAAAAGCTCGGGGTCACCTCCGTCCCTGACTTGGTTCGCATTTCGCAGTGCGCCGGCGTTGCCCCGGCCCGC
>DATMPQ010000224.1:0-17997 GCA_035567015.1 Chthoniobacterales bacterium
GCGTTCTTGGTGCTCGTTGCGCTCGGGGCTTTTCCAGATACATCGCTCTTGGCACAGGCTGCCGGGCAAAATCAAAATGCCGGTGTGTCGGCCGTATACAAAGCACGGGCCGGCCAACGCGGTACGCGAGGTGAGCCGAACCTGTCGGGCGTAGAATCGGGCACGACCTATTGGCAAAGCTTGGAGGAGGTCCCATCAGTGGCGGCAATGGCCCCGACTCGCAGCAGCTTTATGGCTACTTGGGAGCCGGTCAGCGGAGCGATCGGCTACCGGCTCGACGTCTCCACCAACAGCTTGTTTAGCAGCTACGTGAGCGGACACCAGGATCTAGACGTAGGCAACGTGACTAGCCGCATCATCGGCGGGCTGAGGCCCGGCACGACTTATTACTATCGAGTGCGGGCTTACAATGCGCTCGGCACAGGCGGCGATTCAAACATAATGACCGCCACAACGATAACTACTTCCGGACTGGTTATCAACCCAACATTCGATAGTTCCATCCTCAACGACCCGAACTCGGCAGCGATTCAGGCGGCGATCAATCGAGCCATCGCGATACTTCAGTCACTGTTTAGCGACCCCATTACTGTCTCTATTTTGTTCCGGTACTCGAGCACCAAGCCCGACGGTCATCCCATCCCGTCAGGCACTCTTTCGTTGAGCGATTTTGTGGTCTATTCGATCTCGTGGGACACCTACATCAATGCGCTGCGAGCAGATGCCAAGACGGCGAATGACACTACCGCGAACGCCAGTCTGCCACCCAACTCGCTGTCCACGAATATCAGTGTTTCGGGTGCGAACGGCAGAGCCATTGGACAGGACACGCCGCCGGCCATGTTTGCGGACGGAACTGTGGGCGACGCCGGGCCGTACGACGGAATTGTTAGCTTAAATTCCACCGTACCGTTTCAGTTTACTCGACCTCCGAGTGGCGGCAATTACGACGCGCAGCGATCAATCGAGCATGAGATGGACGAGGTCCTCGGTCTTGGATCGCGCTTGCCTGGCGGCGGCGATCTTCAGCCGCAAGATCTGTTCAGCTGGTCGGCTCCCGGAACCAGGAACCTTACGTCCAGCGGCTCGCGCCAATTTTCGATAAACAGCGGAAACACCAATATCGTCGGCTTCAATCAGGACACGAGCGGCGATCTCGGGGATTGGCTGAGCGGCACCTGCCCACAAGCGAATCCATATGTGCAGAATGCCTTTGGTTGTATGGATCAAGTTTCCGATGTCACTGCCACTTCTCCGGAAGGCATTAGCCTCGACGTCATTGGCTACGACCTGGTGAGTCCACCCCCGCCGGGACGGCTTGGTAACATCTCCACGCGCGCCTTCGTCGAGACGGGTGACAATGTCGTGATCGGCGGATTTATTATTACGGGCAGCGGGCAGAAGAGGGTGATCGTGCGGGCAATTGGGCCCAGCCTGGTCAATCATGGCATTACCAATCCGCTGCAAAATCCGACGCTGGAGCTGCACGATCACACCGGCGCGGTCATCGCCTCCAACGACAACTGGATGAATGCACCGAACAAGCAAGAGATCATCGACAGCGGGCTGGCGCCGAGTAACAACTTGGAGTCAGCCATTCTGACGAGCTTAAATCCGGGTGCCTACACGGCGATTGTGCGCGGGGTGAATAACGGAACCGGCATTACGCTGGTGGAAGGCTACGATCTCAATCCAACCGCTGGCTCCAAGCTGGGCAATCTCTCGACCCGGGCGTTGGTGCAGACCGGCAACAACGTCATGATCGGCGGCTTCATCATCACCGGCCCGGGCCAGAAGAAAGTGCTCGTGCGCGCCATTGGGCCCAGCTTAGCCCAGCATAGTATCACCAATCCGCTGCAAGATCCGACCTTGGAGCTGCATAATGGAAATGGCGCGCTCATCGCCTTTAACGACAACTGGAAAGATACACAACAGGCGCAAATCCAAGCGACTGGCCTTGCGCCGACCAACGACAACGAATCCGCTATCTTGCGGACACTCCCGCCAGGAAATTACACCGCCATCGTGCGCGGCAAGAACAACACGATCGGCGTCGCCCTGGTCGAAGTTTACGGGCTGAATTAAAGGCAGGTGGTTATTTTCGATGCCAGGCGAGGGTGACGTTTTTGACCCGCTCTCTGCAGCCATCCTGGACCAACGTGAATGCCAGAGCGGCTTCAGCAGTGCGGCTGAAATGATAAACGCCCGGGCCTTTGCACCCTTTCGCGGTCTTGCCGCCCGTTTCCTGGATTGTGACCGTATCGCCGGCTACTGTCAGATTTCCAGAAATATGGCGCTTAGCAGCGACGACATGGAAGGTATTGTCGGCGTTAATCGTCCAGACGGTGCCGAGCGAATTGGTCCATGTGCCGACGAGGGCCCCTGAACCAGTGCGCGGATAGGTGGCGCATGCATTAAGCAGCACGAGAACGACGGCGACGAGAAAGATCTGAAAAAGACGTTGTGTTTTCATGGCGCGGATTGTGTCGTGCAAAAGCTAAAGGCTCAAGTGCAAAACGCGCCCCTGTTACCCGTTGGGCGTTTGAAGCGAAGCAACCGCTGAAATTGTGGCTCAGACCGCGCGGGCTTATTTCCGATGCCAGGCAAGCAGCACGTTTTTCTTGCGTAACTTGCAGGCGTCGCTGACAAGCGTGAATTGCAAGCTGTCCTTGTCAGGGCGGGTGAAGGTGTAAACGCCGGGGCCGTTGCAGCCTTTTGGATTTATGCCACCGGTTCTTTGGACCGTGGCGGTGTTGCCGGAGACAGTGACTGTGCCCCACGCGTCGCGTTTGCCATCGCGGTTGAGATCGACATCGAAGGTGCCGTCGGCCCGGCAGGTCCAGACAGTGCCGAGCGAGTTGGTCCACGTGCCGGTGAGAGCAGCCTGACCCGAGCGCGAATAAGTGGCACAGGCGTTGACTAACATCACGAGGATGCCGGCGAGAAGGAGTTGGAGGGTGCGTTGTGTTTCATGCCCGCCATCCTGAACGACAACCAGAGATCGATTCAAGCACTTATTGAAGCGATCTACCTTTAACAGGTGACCCGCTAAACACGCGAAATGACGCCAAGGAAAATGACGAATGACGAATGTCTAATGACGAAGGAATGACGAAAATGTCCGACTCTTTCGTCATTTGACTCCGAAAGCTTTCGCGAGTTGATCATTCGGATTTCATTCGTCATTCAGGTGGATCGGACGCTCCGCACGGATGCGCGGGGATCACGGGGTTATTTGTAAAGAGTCACCTTCCCCTCTCTCTCAGTGCGCTCCGTGGTCATTCATTATGACACAGAAAGCGAAGTCTTGTTTTGACAGCGCCAAGGAGGGCGCGCTATACCCGAGGTCACATCATGAAGGCTTTTCGGCGCCGGTTTCGTTTCTCGTTACATGGGCTTTCACTTTTTCGGTTTTACCATCGTCTTGCAGTTGCGATCGCGGCTACAACCGGAGTTTTGGGCACGGCCTCGTTTGTGCCGCTTCATGCGCAGGAGTTGAAGCCATTCGATCAGTTCATGAATATTTCTACGCGCGTCCTGGTGGGCAGTGGCGACAATGTCGCGATCGCCGGCTTTATCGTGACCGGCGGCGATCCGAAGAGAGTGATCATTCGCGCGATCGGTCCCTCGCTGAGAGGCGCGGGCATTTCCAACGCCTTGCAGGATCCGACGCTCGAGCTGCGCGGCAGCAGCGGTTCACTCATCGCGAGCAACGACAATTGGAAGGAAACACAACAAGCCGAGATTCAGGACAGCGGTCTGGCGCCGGCGGATGACCGCGAATCCGCCATCGTCCGAACTTTATTACCCGGGGCTTACACCGCAATTGTGCGCGGAAAAAACGGCGCGTCTGGCATTGGTCTCGTCGAAGGCTACGATCTTGCTCCGGGCGCAGCTTCGATTTTCGCCAATATCAGCACGCGCGGTTTTGTGGGCACTGGAGACAATGCGATGATCGGAGGTTTGATCGTGGGCGGCAACGGTGGCGGCGTCAATGTGGTGGTGGCGCGCGCCCTCGGCCCGTCGTTGAGTAATGCCGGGGTGCAAAACGCGTTGCAGGATCCCATCCTTGAGCTGCGCGATCAAAACGGCGTCCTGATCGATTCCAACGATAACTGGAAAGATCGACAACAAGCACTCATCGAAAGGGAAGATCTCGCTCCAGCCGACGATCGCGAGTCGGCCCTTCTCGACGTTCTACCGGCTGGTGCTTACACGGCGATTGTGCGCGGCAAGAATGATTCCACTGGCGTGGCCTTGGTGGAATTCTATAACATTCGCTAGCCGAATTTGCGTTTCAATTGTGGGGCGGGCGCTTCGCCTGCCCTACAACAACGACAATGGCGCGGTGGAGTTAAATGTAGCCGCCCTGCTCTGCCTGCCGCGCCGAAGCCTTTCAGTGAAGGCGGGTCGGGGGTTGCGAGCCCGGCGACAGAGTGCCATGGCTACAACGCGCCTTTACTCGCCTTCCGCCGTGCGTAAATTTGTGCGGCTTTGATGCCTCTCTCTGAAACAGAAGTGCGCGCAGCATTGCGCGACGTGAAGTATCCCGGCTTCAACCGCGACATCGTTTCGTTCGGCTTGGTTAAATCAGTCAACATCGACAATGGCGAAGTCAAAGTGCAACTCGCGCTGGCCACCAATGATCCAGCCGTGCCGGCGACGATCAAAAGCGATGCGGAAAAAGTTCTGCGCGCCATCGCCGGCGTTCAAAGTGCGAAAGTTTTGATCGACATCCACGCACCGCCCACCGGCGCCGGTGTGGGGGTGGGCGCGGCACGACTCCCGGGCATCAAGCACGTCATCGCGGTGGCAAGCGGCAAGGGCGGAGTCGGCAAATCAACCGTGGCAGCCAATCTCGCCGTCGCCCTCGACCAAGCCAAAGCGCGCGTTGGACTCTGCGACTGCGACATCTACGGCCCGAGCATTTCGCTCATGTTGGGCACACGTGAACGGCCGATGGCGACGGAGGAAAACAAAATCGTTCCGATCGAGCAATATAACCTGAAGCTGATGTCGATGGGCTTTCTGCTTGACGACACTTCGCCCGCGATTTTGCGCGGCCCAATGGTCACGCGTTACACCCAGCAATTTTTGCGGCAAGTCGAATGGGGCGAGCTCGATTACCTGGTTCTCGATCTGCCGCCGGGCACAGGCGACATCCAATTGACGATCGTGCAGACGGTCGCGCTCTCCGGCGCCATCATCGTCACCACGCCGCAGGAAGTTGCGCTCATCGACGCGCGCAAAGCCGCCACCATGTTTGAGAAAGTCAATGTGCCGGTGCTCGGCCTGATTGAAAACATGAGCTATTTCGTTTCGCCGAGCGACGGGAGGCGCTACGACATCTTCGGCAGCGGCGGGGGCGAACGCGAAGCAAAACGGCTTCGGGTTCCCTTGCTCGGCCAAATCCCGATCGACATTGCGACGCGCGAAGCCGGTGACCGTGGGATGCCGATCGTCGCCGAAGATCGACAATCACCCGTCGCGGCGGAGTTTGACAAAATAGCGCGCCAAATCCGGGAGGCGCTGGCCTAGCGAACTAATTTTCGCCAATCAGTTAAATAGGTATGGCCAGTGCTACGTCAAAACTTTACTTGATGACTTTTTATTGACTGGTTCTCATTTTTATGGAAAAAAGTCGCCCAATGCCCCCTAAACAAGAAGATCAATCACAGTTCGTTAAGAACTCGGTGCTCTACAAAGAGTTCCTGGCCGAGCGCGAAGAAATTTTGAAGCACAAGTGGATCGAGAGCGAAAAGGTCGGCGCCGATATCGGTTTCGAGAAGGCGCTACTCGATTGGATCCTGAAACACCGTTCCAACTGGCGGGAGAAGCGAATCAAGGAGGCGCGCACCGAAAAGGCCGTCTCCTAAATTTTTTGTTCCTTTAACGCGATCCGGTGAGGTCGCCAAGGAATGCAATGAACGATTCAAAACAAAGTTCGTCGTCTGCCGCCGTCCCGATCATGGACGGGGAGGCGATTCACCGTGCGCTCCGGCGGATCGCGCACGAAATCATTGAGCGCAATCCGGATTTGCGCTCGGTTGTTCTGGCCGGAATTCCATCGCGTGGCGATGAAATTGCCCGCCGTATCGCTGGTTTTATTGCTGAGATCGAGAAAATCGAGGTCGATTCGGGTGTCATCGACGTCGCCATGCACCGCGACGACGTCGGAACGCGCGCACAACTTCCGATCGTCAAAGCATCTCAGCTTCCCACGCTGCTCGAGGGTCGCAACGTTATCATCGTCGATGATGTGCTTTTCACTGGACGCACCGTGCGCGCGGCCATAGACGCAATCGGTTCGTTCGGCCGGCCAGCGCGAATTCAACTGGCGACGCTGATCGATCGCGGTCACCGCGAACTGCCCATTCGTGCCGATTACGTCGGGAAGAATTTGCCCACGGCGGCAAATGAAAAGGTTCGTGTTCGACTCGAGCAAACTGATGGCGAGCCAGACGCAGTGTGGTTGGAAAAGGAATGAGCACGCAGGATTCGAAAGTTCTGGGCAGCGGACGCGGCCGGCGCGCTGACGAAACCGGTTTGGCTTCGTGGCCGTCTCGAAGCGCGCCGCTAAGCGCAACGGAAGACGTGAGGGAAAGACTATTTCAGCGGGATGCCGAAACCTCCACGCGAGAACCGTTTGCTACTCGACCATGAACTGGAACCGCAAAGACTTGCTCGGCCTGCGCGAACTATCCGCGGACGAGATCAATTTCATTCTCGAAACAACGGATGCGTTCAAGCAAGTTGGCACGCGCGAGATCAAGAAGGTGCCGGCGCTGCGCGGCAAAACGCTGGTGAATTTCTTTGTCGAGCCGAGCACGCGCACGCGCACCTCGTTTGAGCTTGCCGCCTTTCGCTTGAGCGCCGATGTTATCAACCTCTCTGCCTCGACCTCGAGCCTGGCGAAGGGCGAAACGCTCAAAGACACCGCTCGCAACCTTGAAGCGCTGCACGCTGATATTCTCGTACTGCGACACAGTTCGGCGGGCGCACCGCAGTTTCTCGCGCAAAGATTGAAGGCGAGCGTGATCAACGCCGGCGATGGCGCGCATGAGCACCCCACGCAAGCGCTTCTCGACCTTTACACGATTCGCGAGAAGCGTGGAAAAATTGCCGGTCTGCACGTAGCGATTGTCGGCGATATTCTGTTCAGTCGTGTCGCCAGATCGAACATTTTTGGCCTCGTCAAACTCGGCGCGCGCGTCACGTTGGTCGGGCCAACCACCCTGGTGCCGCGCGAATTTGAAAAGCTCGGCGTCGCCGTTTCCCACGAGATCGACAATGTTCTGCCCGGCGCCGACGTGGTGAATCTCTTGCGGATTCAACACGAACGTCAGCGCAAAGAATATTTTCCCGGGCTCAGCGAATACACCGCGCTCTTCGGCCTAACGAAAGAGCGGGCAAAACTTTTGAAACCGGATTGCCTGATCATGCATCCGGGGCCGATCAATCGCGGCGTCGAGATCGACAGCGAAGTGGCTGACGGCACACAAAGCGTCATTCTTGACCAAGTCACCAACGGCCTCGCCGTCCGCATGGCCGTTCTTTATCTCTGTGGAGGAATTTCGACATGACCGGGCGTCGGGAGCGCATGAGCGCGACAATCATTCGGAGCGGCCGCGTGATCGATCCGGCAAACAACCGCAACGAGATTGTCGATCTCGCCATTGTCGATGGACGAATCGCAGAGCGGTCAGAGGTCAGAGGTCAGAAGTCAGAGGCCGAGGAGATCGACGCGAGCGGATTGATCGTTGCTCCCGGTTTGATCGACGTGCACGTGCATCTGCGCGAGCCCGGATTCGGTCACAAGGAAACAATGGAGTCGGGCGCGCGGGCGGCGGCAACGGGTGGATTCACCACGATTGTTTGCATGCCGAATACATCGCCGGTTGCAGACAGTCCTGCGACAATCGCATGGATCAAGGATCGCGCGACGGAAACAGCCTGCGTGAACGTGTTGCCGACCGGCGCGATCTCAAAAAATATCGCGGGAGAAGAACTGGCGCCGATTGGCTCACTGGCGCAAGCGGGCGTAGTCGCGATCACGGATGACGGTCGTTGCATTCAAAACCATGAGCTGATGCGGCGCGCGGTGGAGTACGCGCGGATGGTTGGGTTGCCGGTGCTCGATCATTGCCAGGAATACAACCTGGTCGGCAACGGCGTGATGCACGAAGGTTACTGGAGCACGCTGCTCGGGTTGCCCGGCTGGCCGGCCGCGGGCGAGGAAGCGATCGTGATGCGCGACATTTTGCTCGCGGAACTTTGCGATCATCACATTCATTGCCAGCACGTCACTTCGGCCGGAAGCGTGCGACTGATTCGCGATGCGCGCGCGCGAGGAATCAAAATCAGCGGCGAGGTTTGTCCGCACCACATCGCGTTGACGGACGAGACGATCCAGAATTTCGACACGAATTACAAAATGAATCCGCCGTTGCGCGCGCAGGCGGATGTCGAGGCGCTACTGGGAGGAATCGGCGACGGCACGCTGTCGATCCTGGCTAGCGATCACGCGCCGCACGCGGATTTCGAAAAGGAGGTTGAGTTCGATGCCGCGCCGTTTGGTATCATCGGATTGGAGACTGAGCTCGGATTGTTTCTTGATCTCCTCGTGCACAAGCATCGGAACATCGACATTGTGCGTTTGATCGAGATGTACACGCTGGAACCGGCGAAACTATTGGGACTCGGAGCGGGAACTTTGTCGGTTGGCGCACCGGCCGACATAACTCTGATCGATCCGGATTTGGAATGGACGGTCAAGATCGACAAGTTCGAATCGGCATCGCGCAATTCGCCGTTCGATGGCTGGAAGCTAAAAGGGCGCGCGGTGCGGACAATCGTTGTGGGAAAGACCGTTTGGAAACTGTAGTGGCAGCCGTGACCGTCGGACGAATTAATGCGACGCTCACAGAGCGCCGCTACAGAAGATTAGCCGGAATATCCGCCGCTGATGTAATTCTCCAGATGCGCGATGGCCGCGCTTTGGCAAGAGATCACGTGCTTGACCAAGTCGCCAATGGAAATCACGCCGACGACTTTCTCTCCATCAAGAACCGGCAAATGACGGAAGCGTTTGTCGGTCATGACGCGTAAACATTCTTCCACGCCTTCGTTTGGGCGGATGACGGTCAAGTTTGTCGACATAATTTCGGAGACGTTCGTATCGGCGGATCTTTTTCCGCGCAACATGACTTTTCTCGTATAATCGCGCTCGGAAAGCATACCGACGAGTTTTTCGTCCTTCATGACGAGAAGTGCGCCGACGTTCTTTTCATCCATCATCGCGACCGCGTCATGGACGGTGGTCTCCGGCGAAACCGAAAAAATCTCGGCGCTTTTTTGGCTCAGGATCGCGCTGATATTTCCACTTACATCCATGGATCGACAACTACCAGCTCAGTCTCTGGAAAACTGAGGAAAACCTAGAATAAACAACGCGCCGTATCGATGCAAAACAATTTTCCGGAGCGTGGGCCGTCTCGGCGGCATTGTTGATCTCAGGAGGAGGGGCGCCCATTGGCCGCACAGGTGCGCTAAATGGACGGATTCGTCCCATGACGAACTGGAAGCCTGTGCTCCGGGCTACCGCGCGAATTTTTCTTCGATCAACTTTCGAAGATGATCTGCCGGAGCGCGTTCGTCGAGCCGCTCGATGACTTCGTTCAGGAAACCGCTCACTAACAATTGTCGGGCAACTGCAGGCGGGATGCCGCGCGCCTGGAGATAGAACATCTCGTCGGCATCGATTTGACCAGAAGTGGCGCCGTGGGTGCACTTCACGTTGTCGGCGAGAATTTCGAGCCCGGGCATCGAGTTGGCTTCGGCGTCATCGCTGAGAAGAAGATTGCGCACTTTCTGGTAGGCATCAGTGAAATGCGCGCGCGGCTCGACGCGGATAAGGCCGCCGAAAATGCTTCGGGCGCGATCGTTGAGAGCGTTTTTGTAAAGGAGATCGCTGGTGGTATGCGGAGAGGCGTGGTCCTGGAGCGTGCGGGCATCGAATTCTTGAATTCCATCAGCGATGGAGACGGCGAGCAAATCGCTCCGTGCGCCTTCACCCGTGAGACGGCTAAGGCTTTCAAAACGCGAATAGCGGCTGCCGAGATGCAGATTCAAACTTTTAACGGATGCTTCGTGCTCTACTTTGGTGGAATTGATTTGCAGGGCGAGAACGTTATCCCCCCAATTCTGCGCGCACACGTAAGTGACTTTGGCGCCCGGACCCGCAATCAGGTCGTTCACTCCGCAAGCGAAGCCGGGCGCTGGCCGATCTACGGAGTGGAAATGCTCGATTACTGTCACTTTAGCAAGTTCGTCGGTGACGAGGAGCAGGTGTGGAAACACGGCGGCATTTTCGCCAGTCAACCAATGAAAAATTTCAACCGGTAATTCGATCTCAACGCCGCGCGGAACGTAAAGAAATGTTCCTGAGGAAACCAGCGCTTGATGCAGCGCAGCGAACTTGGCGGACCCGAGCGTCGCCGGTTGCGACATGAAATGTTTCCGGAATAAATCGGCGTGCTCGACCATGGCACGCTCGAGCGGTTGAAAAATGACGCCTCGTTGTCGCAATTGATCGGAGATTACATCGCGATGAACAAGCTCATCGCCGGCAAAGATCAAGCGCCCGGCGACTTCATCGAGTCCGCGAGATTGATCGAGAATCTCGGCACGGTCGTCATCGGACAGTGTTCCGCCGAACTTAAACGGAGTTAGATCGAGAAGATCAACATTGGCAAATCGCCACGCTTGATCTTTCCGAGTCGGCTCGGGAAGCGATTCGAATTGTTTCCAGGCTGCGCGCTTCTGGTCGTAAAGCCAATCCGGAAAACCGCGCGAATCCACCGGGCCGGAAAGGATCGATCCGGCTTGCCTTACTTCGTCGTGGGCGACTAACGACATGTCGATTTTAGACACGAACGGCGGTCTTGAGACCGCCGCTCTTTGGTTTTCCTAGGCGGAAAAAGTTATCCGACCGAACCTTCCATCTCGAGCTCGATCAGGCGCTTGAGCTCGACGCTGTATTCCATCGGGAATTGGCGGACAAGATCGTTGACGAATCCGTTGACGCTCAAGCTCATGGCTTGCGCTTCGCTCAAACCGCGCTGTTGCATGTAAAAAATCTGTTCCGCGCTCACCTGGCTGACGCTCGCTTCGTGTTGCACGGCGTTTCCGGTGCCGCGGACGGTGATGGTGGGATAAGTGTCAGTGCGCGAGGTGGCGTTGATGAGGAGCGCGTCGCACTCGGTGTTGTTTTTGCAATGTTTGAGATGCTTGGGAACGTTAACGAGCCCGCGATAGGTAGCGCGGCCGGTGCCGATGGAGATCGATTTGGAAATGATGTTGCTGGTGGTCTCATCGGCGGCGTGAATCATCTTCGCGCCGGTGTCTTGATGCTGGCCGTCGTTCGCGAGTGCGATGGACAGCACTTCGCCACGTGCTTTGCGTCCTTTCATAATCACGCCGGGATATTTCATGGTGAGACGCGAGCCGATGTTGCAATCGATCCATTTTACCTGGGCGTCTTCGTGGGCGAGGCCCCGTTTCGTCACCAGGTTGAAAACATTCGCCGACCAGTTCTGGACGGTGATGTATTGAATCTTCGCGCCTTTGAGCGCGACCAGCTCGACCACTGCGCTGTGCAATGTGGTGGTGTTGAATTTCGGCGCCGTGCAACCTTCCATGTAAGTTACCTCTGAGCCTTCGTCGGCGATGATGAGGGTGCGCTCGAATTGGCCGAAATTTTCCGCGTTGATCCGGAAGTAGGCCTGGAGCGGATGCTTCACTTTCACGCCGGGCGGCACGTAAATGAAAGAGCCGCCGCTGAAAACGGCGCTGTTGAGCGCGCTAAATTTGTTGTCGCCAATCGGAATAACCTTGCCGAACCATTTCCTGAAAATTTCGGGATGATTTTTCAGTCCCTCAGTCGATCCAACAAAGATGACGCCTTGTTCGCCGACGGCTTTCTTGATGTTGGAGTAAACCGCCTCACTGTCGAACTGCGCTTCCACACCGGCGAGAAATTTTCGCTCCTGTTCCGGAATGCCGAGCCGCTCGAATGTGCGCTTGATATCCTCCGGCACCTCGTCCCAACTGCGTTTCGCTCCCGTGCCGGGCGCGAGGTAATAACGGATTTTGTCGAAATCGATTGCTTCGAGATCTTTGCTCGCCCAATGCGTCGGCAACGGTTTTTCGAGAAATGTTTTGAGCCCGCGGAGACGAAATTCGCGGACCCAATCCGGATCTTCTTTGACCTCGGAGATGTAATGGATCGTTTTCTCACTTAATCCGGCGCCAGCGTCGCGCACATGCACCTCCGGATAAGCGAAATCGCCGACGCTGCGATCGATCTGGACGGCTGAGGTCGTTTCTTTCATAGCAAATTCTTCTCTCTATACACTGACCGGCTCCTCCGCGTAATCTCTCACCCAATCGTAGCCTCGTTCCTCGAGGTCGAGGGCCAGTTGTTTATCGCCGCTACGCACGATCCGGCCTTGCACCATGACGTGTACGTAGTCGGGGATAATGTAATTCAACAGTCGCTGGTAATGCGTAATTAACAATATCCCGATTTCCGGGCCGCGCAACGAGTTGACACCGTGTGCCACCGTCTTGAGCGCGTCGATATCAAGCCCGCTGTCAGTTTCATCGAGAATTGCATACTTCGGCTCGAGCATGGCCAATTGCAGAATTTCGCTTCGCTTTTTCTCGCCGCCGGAAAAACCCTCGTTGACCGATCGCGACGTAAAAGAGCGCTCCATGCGGAGCAGGTCCATTTTCTCGTACAACTTCGCGTAATAATCGGTCGCCTCCAGTTCTTCGCCCTCGGGCAAGCGCGACTGCATCGCCGCCCGGAGGAAATTTGCGATGGTCACGCCGGGGATTTCGCTTGGATATTGGAAAGCCATGAAGAGGCCTTTGCGCGCGCGTTCGTCGGGCTCGAGCTCGAGAAGATTTTCGCCATCCATCATTACTTTGCCCTTGATCACGTGGTAGTCAGGATGACCGGCGAGCACCTTTGCCAGCGTGCTCTTGCCGGAGCCATTCGGCCCCATGATGGCGTGCACTTCACCGCGCGGCACAGTCAGGCTGAGCCGGCGGACAATCTCCTGGTCCGCGATTGCGACGTGCAGGTTTTCTACGATCAGCGCCTTCATCATCGGAGAGCAGAAATATAGCTGATTTCGCCTTCTTCGCGAATGGTGATTCACGAAAAGCTAGTTCTGCCGGACAACCTTCCCGCCTTTGCGCCTATCTGGGCCGAATTCCCGCGCCAGTTAGGTTCCCTTTTTTCCCAATTACGGCAAGAAACGGCACTCCGTCTGCTGAGGGAGAACCGGATGAAAATGATGGCAACTCGGGAGGATGTGTTTGGCCAGCGGTCGAACCATCGCGCCCGCTCATGAGCTCGGAAGCCGCAGCTGGACCGCCGACTCGGCCGCCGGACTCACTCGCTAAAGCGGCGAGCGAACTCAACAACCTTTTGCAGATTATCTCAGGCACCTCCTCGTTGATCGAGGATACCTGGAAAGGCAGCGCTGGTTCGGAAAAATATCTCGCCATGTTGCGCAACAGCATTGAGCGCGCAGAAAAAGTGGCCGCCGAGCTGGTTAAGCAAGCGGGCGGACCCGACGAGAGAATGCTCATGCGTCCGGATCTGGCGGCGTTTGCGAAGACGAAAAGCGCGCCCCCCTCCAGCGCGACACCACAGTCTGTCCTTGTTGTGGACGACGAAAAAATGGCGTTGACGCTGGTCAAACGAATCCTGACGGAAGCAGGGTATGACGTTGCCACCGCGCAATCGGGGTTCGAATGTCTTGATCTTTTCCGCGTTAAGCCAGGTGCTTACGATCTCGTTCTTCTCGATCTGAGCATGCCTTTTATGGACGGGGAAGAGACGTTCCGGCGGTTGCGCGAAATTCGCTCGGATGTGCCGGTGGTTCTGTGCGTTGGTTTCATTGAGCAAGAGAAACTGGACCGGTTAGTGACCGCCGGGCTTGCCGGTTTCCTGCGCAAACCACTCGCGCCGGATGAGATCGTCAGTCATGTCCGGCTGACTCTGCAGAGCCTGAAGTATTCGCGTGACAATGCGGTCCCGGGCAACATCCCAGCCGCGGTGTAACGGCCTCCGTCCGATCACGCCACAATCTCGGAGAATAATCGCGCGGATTGTTTCGCGGCAATTTTCAATTTGCAAATTGCGATTTGCAAATTGCGATTTAAGTCTTGCTCCGGCGATTAGATCGAGGATTGCAAATCGGCATTCGCCGACTGAAAATCGAGAATCTCTTTACCCCGTGGTGTAACGGTAACACAGCGCCCTTTGGAGGCGTTATTCTTGGTTCGAATCCAAGCGGGGTAGCCATCCCGCCGAGGCGAGGCTGCACTTGCCGCGGCTTGAATTGAGGTGAATGATTCAGAACCGGCGTTGCCAGGGCCACGGCGCGACTTATGGAACGGACAACTTTTGCCGAGCACTACCGCCTCTGCGGGAAAGGCGATGGTGCCGCCCGAGAATTCGGCCGAACCGGCAGCGCGATTATTTACAAGGCCAAAGACATCCGATCCGGTGAACCAGTGACCCTGGAGCTCATTCCGATCTCGAGCGTGGATCCGGTGGCGCGGGAACGGTTCGAGGAGCAAGCGCGCGCCGCCCAGTTGCTCGATCACATCAACATCGCAAAAGTCTGTGCTTTCGTAGTCGAAGACGATCACTTCGTCCTCGTCTCGGAATATCTAGAGGGCGAGACGGCGGACTCTTGGATCGCAGAGGACGGCCCGATGGGGCTTGATGCGGTTCTGCGAATCGCCCTCCAAGTAGTCAGCGCGTTGGGTGCCGCTAGCTTTCACGGGCTTACGCATCCTGCCATTTGGCCGTCCAACCTCGTGATCGTCCCCGGACCAACCGCGGAGGGCGGTTGGCCATTCGTCAAGCTAGTCAACTTCGCCTCGAACGGATTCAAACCCGCCTCTCACGGTGGCGAGACGCGCGAAGCGCAGTTCGCCAGTCCTGAGCAGTTGCAGCGTGGGATAGTCGATTTTCGGTCGGAGATTTATTCTCTCGGCGCCACAATGTGCTTCCTGCTAACTGGCGCCGCCCCTTCGGCCGGAACGATTCCTCTGCAACAGCTTAGCCGGTTTCCAAAGAGAGTGCGGACTTTGCTTGCACAGATGTTGCGCAACAATCCGGATGAACGCCCCCAAGACCCAGTCGGGTTTGCGGAAGAGATTCGCGACTGCCTGTCGAGTGTTGAACGGCGACAAGCGCTTGCTCGCAGGTTTGGCATTCCTCTCGTTTCGATAATTCCGAGAACGAGCGAGCGCCCGCGGGTTTGGGTGTCGCGAAGAGCGTTGGCGCTTGCGGTTCTGGCGCTCATGTTGGCAGCGCTTGCCGCAATTCTGTTGCCGGAGCCTATCCGAACCGTCTTGCACAGAAATCGTACGATCAAGACGATCGGCGTTCCGATAGGCGTGCCGGAAGCTTCGAGTTCGACGGATCCGGCGCTTGCCCAAGCGACTGCGCCCATTCCTAATCAGTCTCCGGTGACTTTCTCGCCCGTCGTCGTCAATGCGAAACGCAACGCAACGCCAACTGTGCAGGCGTCGCCGGCATCAGGTCCCGTGATTGCGACTGTCCCGAACGCGGGGCCACCCGGGGAAGGTCCTGAAAATCGGTCGCCAGAGCAAGCGGGTTCATTTACACAGCAAAAGCTCCCGATGCAAAATCCGAATGTTGACGCCAAAGGCGCATCCGGAGACGCGAGCGAGTCGCCGGCAAAGAATGAGGAGCAGGCGAGTTTATCGAACACCACGGCCTCGAAGGATCGCGGCAAAGCGCAAACGGTTGCTTCCGCAACAAAGCGCCGCTCATCCACTATACCGAAACAAGGACGCATCGGACCGGAGCGGCCTAACGAGTCGGAGAGATTCGGGCGACCGTTGCGTGCAGGTTCAGTCCGTGCCGCGTTTCTGGGCCTGACACCTGACGGGAGCTGGATTTTGCGTTTACCGTCAGGCCGCATTGCAATTATGGCCCCGCCCGACCAGTCTTTCGAATCTCGCCACCGCCGTGTGCGCCGCGTTCCGGTCGAGAGGCAGAGAAGTCTGGTGCCGCCACCATATTTACCGATGTTTCCGCCGGACGCGTAGCGCCGGGTCAATGGATCACGGAGTTGGCGTAGCGAGTGGAGAAGTGGTCGGAATGAGGGGCGGGCTCTGTACCGGAGCTGGACTCTCAAACGGGGTCGGGCTCAGACTCGGGAGTGGGAACGCGAACGTCGCTGATGGAGAGGCGGAGGGAATTGCCGATGCACCGGGCGAGGGCGACGATGTTGACGTTGGACTCGGGGACAGCGCCGGGCTTGGCGTGGGAGTAGGAGTCGGTGGCGGGGGTATGATGTTTGGCCAGTGATGCAGCGGCACAGTCGTCCCGCCAATTTCGTCCACTAACTTTTGGCAACGTGCCTGGATTTTATCCAAATCAGGCGGACCAAATGGTGCGTCGGCGGTTCCGGAAAAAATCAAATACGTGACTTTGAGATCGCTCACCGGCCGGTTATATGGCGTGGCGAGCGGGTTGATTTCTTTTGCGATGCGCAGGGATGCTTCGCCCACTTTGTCGTTCGGTCCGATATCGCCCACAATTGCCGGGTAAACCACCCCGGCGAAGACGACCACTGCGTAATCTCCCACTTTGGCGCCGTCATGCCCCCGCGCAAAAGCACCTGGAACCACGATGTACGGATCGGTCGCGCCGATGAGGAAACTGAATTTATTGAGCGTTGTCACTTGATCGCGCAATTGAGTGAGCCCGGTGCGCAACTCACGTTTACGTTCGGGAGTAGTTGCCTTGAGGGCATACTCAGCTTCCGCGCGTTTCACGCGATCCTCGACCGCAGCGAGATAAGGATTCGGCGCGGGCGTTTTTTTTAGCCAGCGATAGCTCGTGAATGGTTTGAAATTCGCCGTGGCGCCATTTCCGATCGGCATGCGATCGGCGTCTGAGCCATCTGCATCGACATCCATGTCGGCCTGGAGCAAGAGCGCCTTGCGATGACTCCGCGGGTGCTGCAATTGCAGCACGGTCTGGCAATCGTAGAAATTGTGCCGCGAGAGCAATTGATCGAGTCGCGCGAGATTTTCACGTAAGACTTTCACCTTTGTCCCGTAAAGCTCGGCGAACAGCGGCGACACGGCATCGGGCGTAAGCATCGCCGCCAATCCCGGTAACAGAACCGGCAATTCTGGGCTCACTTTGGCCAGCTCTTCAATGGTCTTGTTAGGCGACGGCAGGCGCGCCTGCAATTTTAGATCGACAACGTAACTTTGCGGATCGACTCGCTCGGTCGTCGCGTCGGCGCCTGGAGGAGTTTCTACCGTGGCGTGAAGCGTGATGCCGTTAAATAACTTGGCAATGTCGAGCCTGCCGCTGATCACCGGCGGCCGGCTCGGGACCGGTTCGGGTGAGGGCGTTGCGGTCGCTTCCGCCGGTGCAAAACGCTGCAACCGTTCCAGCGAAATCCAGCGATAAACAATCACGACTAAAATCGCGACTGTCATGAGCAACACCAGCAGCAGCCACGTACGTACGCGAACTCTTTGCACGCGCCGTTACTTTTTCACCCAAGCCACGATCGCTAGGATGATGCCGATGACGCTCAAGATCGACATCATTCCCGCTGGCATCGCTTTACCAGTGCGGAGAAATTTGGGAATGAATTGCGCAGCCAGGAGAAGAGATATGACCAAACCAGTCGCGAGCCCAGCGGCGCGATGCTCGGGGAGAAGCGAAGCAGCGATGAGCAATAAGACTCCGCTGATCGATCCGGCGATGATCGAGGGCAGACTGCCGGCTTTCACGTAGCCAACAATGCCTCCAGCAATCGTCAGAATCCCAAAGATGATGAAATAAACTTTGGCCGGTCCCATATGCGCGCTTACTCAGTGATGATTTTGTCTGCCCTAATAGAAAAGCCGATGATT
>DATMPQ010000225.1:0-7627 GCA_035567015.1 Chthoniobacterales bacterium
AATCACGGCCGCGAGCGCCGCTCTGCGTGTTCGCAAGGTCGATAATTGTATTCCCGACTGGGGCAATGATCCGCCGGCGCTCTTGAAATTAACCTCTGGAACAACCGCCGCGCCGCGCGCCATCCGGTTCCGCAGCGAACAACTCCTGGCCGATTGCAATCAGATTTGCGACACGATGGATATTACTGTTGTCGATCTGAACTTCGGCTTGATCCCGGTTTCGCATTCCTACGGCTTCAGCAATCTGCTCACACCGCTGCTCGCACGCGGCGTGCCGATGGTGCTGAGTCGTGACCGGACACCGCGCGCGGTCTTGGTAGATCTTGCGCGCGCAAAGGCGACGGTTTTTCCGGGAATGCCGGTTCTGTATCAGGCGTTTTGTGAGATGGAGAATATTCCCGCGCTGCCCAAACTTCGGCTTTGCATTTCGGCTGGCGCGCCGCTGCCGATTGTCGTGGCGAGGAAATTTCGAGAAAAATTCAAGATGCCGATCCATTCATTCTACGGCGCCTCCGAGTGTGGCGGGACTTGTTATGATCGCGACGGCTCGAATGGGATCGAAGGTTTTGTCGGCCAAACGATGAAAGAGGTCGATCTTGAGTGGGTCGATGAAACAACGCCGGCGAGCCAGGTACGGGTGCGCAGTGCGGCGGTCGGCGACGGTTACTTTCCTGAAGCGGACGAAATAAAACTCGGGCGCGGAGTTTTTATTCCGGACGATCTGTTAACGAAAACGGCGAACGGATTCCGCATTGTTGGCCGTGTCTCCGACGTAATTAATGTCGCGGGAAAAAAAGTGAATCCGGCGGAAATCGAAGCGCATTTGCTGCGCTTTGTCGGCGTGCGCCAGGCGGTTGTGTTTGGTCGCGAATCGGCGTTGCGAAATGAGGAGATCGCTGCGTGCGTCGTCGCAGATGTCGATGTTCGTGAGGCCGATCTTCTGGAATTTTGCCGACGCCAGTTGAGCGGGTGGCAGGCGCCGAAGCAGATTTTTCTTGTCGATGCAATTCCGGTGAATGAACGCGGAAAAATCAGCCGGCGTGACCTTGCGCGTCGATTTCCGGTGTAAGGGGAAGGACGCGGCGCCGTGCGCCACCCCTACCATTCGGATTAAGACGAAGAAAAATGCTTTGCATTTGACGAGAAGCAGGCATTGCTAAGTAGCGTGGCGTGCGGCGAGAAACACCGCCGGCTTCACCATGATTTTATCGTGAAGGAGAAGACCTCAAGGCACTCTAAAAGTTCGTCGACGCAATCCGGGCAGGTTCTGGTGCTGGAACCGGACGAGCAATTGGTCTCCGCGATTTCAGCGGCGTTGCAGGAAGCCGCGCCCGGCGCGCGCGTGGACATCGCGCGTAGCCTGGAAGAAGCGCAACATTTGGTTCTCGGCGCCAGGCCTGATCTTTTCGTCCTCGATATTGATGCAACTTACGATCTCGGCCACGAGTTTCTTTACGACTTGCGCACGAGTCACCCGAATGCACGCGCTATTATTCTCACGGCCGTCCAGCTGGCTGCGCAACGCGAGCAAGCGGCTGGTCTCGGTGCGATTCATTTTCTAGAAAAACCGTTCCCACATGGCGATTTTGTCGATCTGGTCCAGGCATTGCTGCGGCCTTCGAGCAAAGCCGACGAGGAAAAGTTTCGTGGGACGCTGAGCGACCTGCACGTTTCCGACATCATTCAGTTGAAGTGCATGAGCGGCGCGACTTCGGTGTTGGAATTCAACGGGCCACGTGGCGAGAAAGCGCGCGTCTTCTTCAAGAAAGGGCAAGTGCGTCATGCGACCGCTCCGGGCAAAGAAGGGCTGGCCGCTTTTAATGAGATCGTGACTTGGAAGGGAGGAACGATCTCGGAGGTTGCAAAAGCTTGCCCAAGTCCGGGCACGATCAATCAGGATTGGCAAGTTTTGCTTATGGAGGCAATGCGGACGGCGGATGAAAGCGCCAACGCTTCGGGCGCGCTTGACCCCCGCTCCAAGCGTTCCCCCGAGCGCAAGGTGCTCGTAATCGATGACAGTTTGATGTTGCTCAGCTTCGTGGAAGAAATTCTCACTGAAGCCAATTACCGCGTCGTCACTGCGCCAACGGCCGAGGAAAGTCTGCGCGCCAGCAGAGACAATCCGCCGGATTTGATTCTTCTCGATTACGTCCTTCCGGACATGAAAGGCGACGAGGTAAGCCGCAAGTTGCTCGAGAACCCGGCGACGGCCGAGATTCCCGTGGTCTATATGTCCGGCTTTGGCGCGGACCTTCAGCCAGATCGAATTGCCAACCGTAACGTGGTTGGATTCTTGAATAAACCCTTCACATCGGATTTGCTTATCAAAACAGTGGAGAACCATATGCCGAAATCACCTGGCGAACCGGAAACAATCGAAGCCGAAATCGGACCCGCCCCCACCGAGGATATTAGTCAAACGGAGCGGGCTCCGGTTTGGGAGGAAGAAACTGTCTCTGAGGAAACGAGCGTCGTCGCGGAAGCCGCGATCCAATCCGAGGAATGGTGGAGCGCGCCGCCACCGACGGAGGATTGGTCGCAACCCGCGGTGATCGCTCCGATCAGCAGGGTTGAGCTTCCAGACGAGGCAGTCACAGGAGGCGCTTATTTTTGCGGCGACACTAGTTTCTTTTCTCTTAACTGGGCGCTGCAGACGATCGCGAAAGAAAAATTGACCGGGTGGTTGCGTTCATTTTGGCAGAACGAACCGATCGATCTTCTCACGCACAACGGAGAACTCGTTCTGGCCACAACGCACGACCCCGAGCTCTATTGCCCCGAAGCGCCGATCACGCTTGTCAGCGTCGATGCCGAGAAAATCGCCGAGGCGCGTGCGCAACAGGAGGCGACGGGCTGCCCGCTCTTCCTTAGCCTCGCCCGAGAGGAACTGATCTTGCGCGAAACGGCCGTGCAGTTGGTGCAGCATTACGGCCAAAAACTCTTCGCCCAACTTTGGACGGGAGAGCGGACGCGCTTCATGTTCGAGCAGAATAAGGAATTACCGGACTACGCGAACGAGGTGCCGGCCGAGCCGGATGTGGACCACTGGGCGCTGGGAAGTTTGCGTTTCATTCAGTCTCAGGAACTCGGCGAGCACGCAAACTTCGATCCGGCGTTAATTCCGGCTTACACCAAGAGCGGCTTTGACCGCGTCCAGAATCTCAGGCTGACCGTGGCGGAGGCGCAGTTTGCTTCGCAGTTCAACGGGAGCCGGTCGCTCCAGCAGATTGCCAAGAATCTACGACTCGATTTAAAATTTGCCCGGCTTACGCTATTTCGTTTCGTCGCGCTTGAAATTGTGGAATGCTGGCCGCCGAGCTCGGGAGCAAAGCCCGAAGGCAAAGGCGTCTTGCAGCGTTTTAGCCGCTCGGTCGGCCTCGGCGATTAGCGTCACCGCCAAAGGCAACGGCGGATCATGAAGAAAAAAGTTCTTGTCGTCGATATTGGCGGCACGCACGTGAAACTGCTCATGTCGCCACGCGACCAACGCAAATTTGCTTCTGGACCGAAAATGACGCCAAGGGAAATGATCAAAAAGATCAAGGAAAGCGTGCGCGGTTGGGACTTTGCGGCGATCTCGATTGGATTTCCGGCGCCAGTCCGCGGCGGTCGGATCGCACGGGATCCGAAGCATCTCGGCAAAGGCTGGGTAGGATTTGATTTTGCCAAAGCGCTCCGTAAACCGGTGCACGTGATCAACGATGGGGCCATGCAAGCGCTCGGAAGTTATCACGGCGGGCGGATGCTTTTTCTCGGACTCGGTACCGGACTAGGCTCCGCACTGGTTTGGGAGAAAACTTTACTCCCGCTCGAGCTGGGTGATTTGCCCTATCGCCGGCACGAGATCATTGAAGAATGGCTCGGTCAGCCGGGATTGGATCGCTTAGGCCAAAAGGACTGGATGCGCGAGGTGGAATATGCCATTACGCAATTGAAGCGCTCCTTTGTTGCCGATCATGTTGTTCTGGGCGGAGGCAATGCCAGATTTTTTGATGCGTTGCCGGAAGGCTTCGAGCGCGGCGATAATCGCAACGCTTTCCGGGGCGGCGCGCGACTTTGGGAGATGGATCCGCGCACGCACCGCAAAAAATGGCGCGTTATGTGACGTGCACATTTCAGAAGATTTCCGCCCTTTCGGCGTGTCGAATGTCCAAAACTTGGGACGAGAATCCGTAAAAGCTCTCCGCGGAAACATTGGGAGTGCCCGGCATGCACCATTTTGCACTCCTCTGCATGATCCCCGGTTGCGACACAGAGCAGAAACTCAAACGGCCGGACCTCTTGAAAGGCCCGGCCGCTGTGAATTTTGTTCCCGTCTGCGTTTAGAATCTCTTCTTCAGCTGGACGTAATAGAACCGGCCTTTGATGGTGGTAAGCGATTCGTCGTAACCGTTCTCAAAGTTGCCGGCCACGAACGGAGGATCTTCGTCGAGCACGTTCTGCATCCCAAGCGAAACCGTGGTTTGATTCAACCAGGCGCGCCAGCCACAGGGATTGTACTCGGCGGTGGAGACGGGCATGACATTTTTCTCCTTGCCATCCCGCATCTTCACATTTTTACCGCCATCCTTGGCAAACCCAGGCACTTCGGCTGGAGTTGGCGGGGGCAAGTTGAACGTGTACGATGCGATCAGATCCAGTGTCGTCCACGCCGCGACTTTCCGCGCAAGCGGAGACTCCTGGCCAGCATTGGTAGAACCTTTCGGGATCGTTCTTGGCGTTTGTGGCTTGCTGCCCACCCGGGAGATATTGTCATCTTCGTACTGGGCGATCCAGTGGACCACTGCGCCAATATCGAAACCGGCTAGCCAACTATCCGCCGGACCGTCGTAGAAGAGACTGAAATTGGCCCGATGCCGTGGCAGCGAATTGGTCAGGGTGAATGACGTCGACAAAAACTCACCGTTAATACCGAACCGTTTGCTATTGGGAAGAATCTGAAGCTCAGCCCGGGACAACCAGGTGCCGTTGACCGTGGCCGTCAGTCTGCCAAAATCCCCGTGACCAAAAATCGAAGACTCCAGGATATAGATCGCTTCGTAGTCGAGACCTTCGAAAATCGCGCCAGAAAGGTTTTCGTTGGGATCGATAACCAACGTAATTGCGCCCCGATCGGGTTGACCATTCGGGAGGGGTGGGGTACCCGGTGGCGGAGGCGACCGAAATACCAAACCGGGAATATTCTGCGTGATAATAGTTTGCGCGCCGAGGGTCGTCACGATCGATCGCATATCGATATGCCACCAATCAGCGCTCAGGGTCAGCCCCTTGATCCATTTTGGACTGTAAATGATCCCGTAGCTCCATTCATAGGCCGTTTCCGGGTGCAAGTTGGGATTTCCGGAAATGCGTTCCTCGATTTGTGGATCGCTGAGCCGTGAAAATGGATCGGCGACAATCGGGAAGTTCTGCGTTCCCGCGGGCGAAAGCTCCCCTAGTGTCGGTGCATGAAACGCTTCTGTAACGCTGCCACGCAAGGTCAGCGCGCCGATCCATTTAGGGTCGAGTGGCTCCCAGCGAACGGAGACCTTCGGCTTCTGCGTATTATACGTGGTGTGTGCCGCTGCGATAAACGGATTTAGAACGGTAGAACTGTTCTGGCTGTACCATTCCTCGCGCTCAGCGAAATCCAGCTCCAAACTGTAGAAGCCGGGGAAGTTCCATGTCGGGCTAGTGACGGGGACCCGCACCTCCTCGTAGACGGATTTAACATCCCGGTTCAGCCGGAAGCCTTGCCCGTCGGTCGACCCAATTGATTGGAACGTAGAATTGAGCGGGTCACGAGTGCGGTCGAACCTCTCCCCGTGGTACTCACCGCCGAGCGCAAAGGAGACCGGTCCGGCGGGAAGATTGAACAGCTCACCGTCAATCTTGGCATACCACAGAGGCAACTCAAATGCGCCGGTATTTTGCAGATTGACATAAACTCTGGATCTGGCCGCCGCGGTGTTGGCGTGAAGGAAGCCACCGAAGGGATTAAACGCCGTGGCCGGGTTTGTATCCATGAGCGCGTCCCGCAGCCCAGGCTGGCTGGCCTCGCCTACGGATATTTGCTGCCCCTCGTTCCGGGAATAACGGAAACCCAGCTCCCAGTCCCAATTCTTGAAATAATCGCCAAATTCTCCCATCTCACCTTTGAGCCCGACGTCGAAGATAGTATCCTGGTAAGTGAACTTCTCACCTCGGGGACCGGTGTCGTTAAGGCCGCGAAACCGAACCCCCGTAGTGACAGGGACAGGGACTCCATTAACATTCACAGTCGCGTTCGCGACCGTAAACGGATTAAACGGATTCGCGATTGGCACACTAATGCCGGCAGGACTAAACCCCACGGTTGTGCCCGGAATCTTGAATGGATCAGGCGTAAACGGGACAGCCGCCAGGGAGGCGTCGAAAAACGAGCGGGTATATTTAAAATCAGCAAATACCACCAAGTATTTGTCGCACAGGTCGCGCGTGAACGAACCGTAGAAGCTCTGACGGTCGGCCGGTGGAAGCGCTGGCGTGAAAGCCGCAAAATTAAAGGCGACGAAGTTCCCATCCGACCCTGAACCGGGGCCACCGAGACCCAGCGCTCCAGGTGTGATATAGAACGGAGAAGTCGCGACGTTGGGCGCCGAGTGTGGCGGCGGAGAGTTCGCGCTGAAAAACAATTTCGGGATCAAGCGGAAGCCTCCAATGCGGCCAGGGAAGTTCCCGCTGCGCGGATCGATGCCCCCAAACGGGATGAAATTCCCGTTGGCAGAAAGATTACGATCCCGGCTGAAGAGGCCGCCGGTACGCTCATAGAAATCGGCAATGACCACGATGTCGGTCTTGTCGTCCCCGGTGCCGGCTTTGATCCATGCCTCCCACTCACCCATGTCATTGGATGCTCCCATGTTTGTGTTCCCGTAACTGCCCCCGATCTCCAGACCACGGAATTTGTGGATCAAAAGGAAGTTGACCACACCGGCCACCGCGTCCGCGCCGTAGATAGCCGAGGCGCCATCCTTCAAGATCTCGAGGCGATCAATCATCGGGAAGGGAATCAGGTTAACGTCCACGCCCGCACTAGAGCCGGCTGTGCCCAACGAGCCATTGGCGACACGTTTTCCATCTATCAGAACCAATGTCTCTTTAGGCAAAATGCCGCGCAGGTTGAATTGGACAGACCCGTCACCACCATTGCCGATATTCAGGTTCACCGTTCCGCCGGCTTCCTGTGGCAGAAATGTCGTCAAGTCCGTTGAGTTGCGGATGCCCAACTTCTCAATGTCTTGTGGCCGGTACGTGTCCACGGGATTCGGACCGGTCTCTTCCGCTGTCGGAATGTTTGACCCGGTCACGATCACGCGTTCGGCGGTGGCTTCGCCGGCCGGTGCCGGAGCTGCCGGAGCCGGCAACTGAGCGAATGCGTTTGATGCGAAAATTAAAGGAAATCCAACGCTCGCCACAAAAGCAATGCGAAGGATTCCAAGTTTATTTAGCACGTGTTTTATCATTAGTTTCTCCATGGGTTTGGTTAGGTTTTGCAGCCGCGTCATTACTGCCGTAGCTGTTTTATTGACGCGGAAACTAACAAACGCACGAGGCGTGGCGTGAGGACATAAACCCGACAATTGCGGACGTTCAGTGAGATCGCGGG
>DATMPQ010000226.1:0-4310 GCA_035567015.1 Chthoniobacterales bacterium
TCGATTTCATAAACAGACTGCTCGTTGGCCATCCGGAACGGGAAAAATTCCAAGGCTACGCGCGATCACTCTTACGGCCCAGCTTCGACGCACTCGGCTGGAACCCGAAAGCTGGCGAACCGGCAAACGCTGGAAACTTGCATGCAAGTTTAATCGCGGCGCTGGGAGATTTGAATGATCCGGAAATCGTCAGCGGTTGCCGCGAGCGATTTCAAAAATATCTCGCCAACCCAAAATCTCTTCCGCCCGATTTGCGCCGCCCGATCTTCGCAGTTGTCGCACACTACGCCGATGAAGCGACCTGGAACAAATTGCACGAGCTCGGATTAAAAACTACCAGCATCGAGGAAAAACAAAATTACTACGATGCCCTAGCCGGAGCGATTGACCCCGAGCTCGCGAAGAAAACACTCCTTATCGCACTTACTGACGAGCTGCCAACCAGCCGCGCCCTGTTTCTGGTTTCAAAAGTCGCGCGTCAAAGCGAGCATCCCGATATCGCATGGGCCTTCGCCGCCGCAAACATGAAGGCGCTGCTGGCCAAGGCAGATGCCCTTGCCGCCAACAGTTACGCGCCGAGTTTGTTTACTTTCTTTTCGGAATCAGCGCGCGCGAATGAGCTCAAAGCCTACGCCAAAGCCAATCTGCCCGTGTCGAGCGCCAGGGAAGTCGTAAAAGCGGTCGATGAAGTGGAGTTCCGCTCAGAATTCAAGCAACGGTTGATGCCGCAATTGATGGCCTGGATCGACAAGCGATCATCGCGGCAATAATTTCTCGCTACAAGTTCGGCTGCGCCTGTTCGCTTTCCGGCGAAAGCAGCAACCGCATCGGTATCATAGACGACTCCGAGAAAGCGTGCCGGCGAAATAGCTCCTGGGAACGAAGTTCGGGACGGTCCGTCAACAAAGTGACGCGGAGGAAGTTCTTCTGTTTGGCGAAATCAATCGCGTACTGCAAGAGCTTCGATCCGTAGCCGTGACCCCTGAATTCTTTGTGAACCACCAGATCTTCGAGCAAAACCACGAAGCCACCCTCGGCGGTGCTGATGGTAAAGAGCAAGTTGATCATGCCGACGATGGCATTATCGCGGCGCAACACAAAGACGCGGCCGCGGTTTGGCTGCTCGAAAATCAAGCGCAGTCCGCGCAACTGCTTTTGCTTGTTCGGTCGAAAGTCGCTCTCCTCGCTGAACAACTCGCCGAGCAGATCGGATAATTCATCCAAATCCGCTTCGGTCGCCGGTTCGATCACCACGTTGTCGCTCATTGTCTACTTGTTATTCCAGAAACCGGCGGCACTGGCAATCTGCGAATGAAAGATCGATAATACTTTCCGGCACAAATTGACAACCCCCTGGCTGTTCCTACTATAACCGCTCTCAGATTCGAGGCGAATTACCGTCGGATTTATGAAACGCACCTACCAGCCATCCAAACGCACCCGCAAACGTCAACATGGCTTTCGCGCACGCATGAAAACGAAGGGTGGACGAGCCACCCTCGCCCGTCGGCGCCAGCGCGGGCGGAAACGACTGCTGCCAAAGGGAGTGAAAAAGCATTACGCGCGTCACACGCAGGCATAGCCTTTGACGACGATTCGATTTCGCGAAGATCGATCATCGAACAATTTCGCACCGTTAGCTCAATTGGCAGAGCAGCTGACTCTTAATTCAAGAGAGAGTTTTTGCGCGGGTTTTCATTGTGTTGCACAGCATGCGAATCACAGGTGCGCTTAACGAATCGGGTTTGCAGCGCGTTACACAGAATTGCGTGATGTTGCCGCAAAAATGTTTCCGACCGTAGAAAACGACCGTGAAAGATCAGCGCTCTTTTTGCCCGCTTATTCTCCCAACTTCAAACCGGTTCTCAGCGGCAGAGTCTAAAATCGTTTCACCGTTTGGCAACGCTAGTTGATCGGTGACGGGTTCGACAACCTGGGCTTGGATTGCTTTGGGAGCTGGGACATTGTGAGGGGTGAGGCTATTGAGCTTTTCGTAAAGATCGGCAAAGCGTGGGCCTGGATTGACTTCGAGGCGCATGTTTGGATCGTCGTTGAGGAGCAGAGCTTTATCTATCGCGATGCCGAAGTTAACGCCAGCTTCGCGGGCGTTCATGGTTGGCGCCAATTCTTCCAAGCGTTCACCCGACAATTGAGCCACGTTGAGAGCGATGGAGAGCAGCGTTTGTTTTCGTGCGGCTATTGAAATCGCTTCACGCTTCTCAACCGCCTTAACCGTGTCGTCGGTTACGCGGCAGAGCCGACAGATTTGGCGAATACTCATCTGTTCACGCGGTTCGGCCAATAACTCCACAACTTTGCGGTAAACGCGCGGTCGTTCGCGCAGGAGCCGTTCGCCGGTGTATCTCGCTTTGGGTTTTGGCAACTGATCGGATTGACCGTTCCGAGACTGGATCATGTTCGCATGAACGTTTAAGCTCGATTGGAAGAAAAAGCAAAGTTCAGTTCCTTGCGTGGCTACCCGCTGAACCCCTGGGGACAAAAAGGGAGTGTGAACTCGGTAGTTGTGGATGAAAAGCAGCTAAGCCTTTACCTTCCTGCGCATCCACACCAATCCCAGCGCCAGCGCGCCCACGGCGAGAAGACCAAGGGTTGAACCTTCCGGCACTGCAACTAGCGTGAAGTTCTGGTTCTGGCCATTTCCCCATGTCCATTCGTAGGTGCCGATGTTTACGCCGAGGCTGCTGAACGTCGCATTATTATAGGTCGCGCTGTCCGATAGAGCCGTACCGGAGATATAGCCGGTCGGCACGTCTAAAAAGCCATGATCGTGAAAGCCTACGAAGTCTCCGCTCGCGCTGCTGGCAAGCGTACCGCCGCCAGTTCCAAAAACTAGCGGTCCACTGAAAGATCCACTGTATTCATCTGTCCCCGAGAAGCCGCTGGAGCCGGTTAATATAAGCGCGTTATTTGGTTCTATGGAGGCTGCAAAGCTAAAGTTGATTTTGAAAGACAGTCCGGTCAGGTCAATGGGTCCGCTTCCGGTCGCGACGACGTCGGACCCGACTTGCTGCAACGTTACAATGTAACCGGCTTGCGCGGGTCGGACGGAAAGTCCGCACATGATAGCAATCGCCAGCGTTGCCGCCATGGTAGGTTTGAAGATTTGGAGTGAAGGGCTCGTTCCTTTCATGGGGTTGCTCCGTTAATTAGGGTGCACCACGGAGCTTGAGGAGTAAACGGCTGCGAGGTCAAGTGTAATAGGTAAAATCCGCAAGTTGGCATCTGCCGAAAAGTCGAAAACATCAGAAATATGTTGAAAAACTATATGTCATATGAAATCCGGTAGTGCTGGCACTGATGCGTAACTTGGCAGCAAAGCGTCCACGCCCCGACGTGCAGTTTTTATCGACAGTCGATAAAGCGCCGGGAAAGGGTTTTGATTCGCGCCGGTACTTTTGACTCGCACCACTTGTTAGGCCGATTCTAGCGCAAACGTCGTTTGCGATTGGAGTGAAAGCGCCGAGAGCGCAATGCGATCAGCAATCCGCCCACGCCGCAGGTGAGCAGCGCTACGGTTGTCGGCTCCGGAACGACCGTACCGATTACGCCATTGGAGTAGTCGTATGGTTGGCCCTCATTGGCCGTGGACGTGAAGTAAGCGCCAAAGTACGTGCTATTAAAGAACGCGTTTTCGTCGTTGCCACAGGGCGTGCCCACGCAGTGAGCGCCGCTGGTGGTAATATTATACGAAAAACCCGCTCCAACCGTGACCGGCGTAACATTGAGCCAGTAGTGTTGGCCTGAGGGCAGCATTGGCAAGAAAACGTTCAGCCCGGTGATCTCGACTCGGGATATGCATTGCTGAAAGTCGCACTCTATCAGAGTAACTACGGGCGAGTTAGTGGTGCCGCTAGCGATCAAGGTGCCGGCGTTGCCTTCGGAGATGCCGGTACGGATTTCCCAATCCGCGCCGGTAATGACCGAGTTCCCCGCCGCATTATCGGAGAAGACGGCCGTCACAGCCCACCCAGGGCCACCGGTCACGTTGAAATCGTCATAAACAGAGGCTTGTATGTTGTAAGTGGTGTTTCGCTCGTTATGGAGACCGCTAACGTTATCCCAGTCGCCGTTATACCAAAGGCTGCCGGGAGGCGGCTGCGCAATGACGGTCGTGTTGTTCAGCACGAGCGCGGCGGTTAATGCGAGCGCGAACAGGGCAGCAAAGTTGTATTTGTTTTTCATGGCGCTTTTTTCCGCCGGCTCAATTGCTGGACGCCGATCAGCACGACTGCGCCCATGGCCATCATTGCCCAGGTTGCCGGCTCCGGCACCACGGTGCCGATTACGCC
>DATMPQ010000227.1:0-3048 GCA_035567015.1 Chthoniobacterales bacterium
TTCCATCGTTTTCTCGGTCACTCTCTGCATTTCGGGCATCTCGCGTACGCAAAGAAGCTGCTTGTGATGCGATTGGCACTCGCCAACGACGTCAATGTTCTAGGCAACATGGTCGATCGGCTTTCCGAGCAAAATCGCTGGTATCGTGATTTCACGCTCGAAGCGCTCGCCCGCGCCGTCCGCGAGACAATTGCCTGTTTTCCGGTTTATCGAACTTACCTCGCGCCGGGACGGCCGGTGTGCGACGAGGATCGGCAAGCAGTCGAACGCGCCGTCGCCGCAGCCAAGCGCCGGAATCCGGCAATTGAAGAATCGGTCTTTCATTTCCTGCGCGATATTCTGCTCTTCCGGTTTCCGGAAAATGTCGATGACGACGCCCGCGCTGCGCACACGCATTTTGTCCTCAAGTTTCAGCAGGCCACAGGGCCAATCATGGCCAAAGGACTCGAGGACACCGTGTTTTATATTTACAACCGGCTGGCTGCGCTCAACGAAGTGGGCGGCGAGCCGCAGCAATTCGGAATCGGCCTCGATGCGTTTCATGAGCGCAATCTGGATCGGCAGCGCAATTGGCCGGCGACATTACTGGCCACTTCCACGCACGACACCAAGCGCAGCGAAGATGTGCGCGCGCGCATGGTGGCGATTTCTGAATTACCCCAACTCTGGCGCCGCTCGATTCAACGCTGGCGTCTCCTAAATCGCAAATGGAAGCGAACGATCGATGAGGCGCAGGCACCGGACCCGAACGAGGAATATCTGCTCTATCAAACGTTGCTCGGCACCTGGCCGGTGAACACGCACGGTCAAGCTGAGCAAGCTGCCAGCGCGGAATATGTCGCGCGCATTCAAGCCTACATGGCGAAAGCGTTGAATGAGGCGAAGCTGAACACGAGCTGGATTCGACCGAACGAAGATTGGCTCGGCGCGATGCGCGACTTCGTCGCGAAAATCCTGGAAGCGTCATCGAAGAACAAATTCCTTCCGAATTTTCTTCCCGTGGTGGAAGAGATTGCGCGACTCGGCGCGATCAATTCGCTCACGCAAACCTTGCTCAGATTAACTTCACCAGGTGTGCCCGACATTTATCAAGGCAACGAGATTTGGGACTTCTCGCTGGTCGATCCGGATAATCGGCGTCCGGTCGATTACAGACGTCGTCGCGAGATGCTCGCGACCATTGGAAAAGCAAAACCGGAAGAACTTCTGCAAAGTTGGCCGGATGGCCGGATCAAAATGTTTTTGATTCAGCGAGTGCTGCAATTTCGCCGCGAACATGCCGATCTTTTCCAGTGCGGAAATTATTTGCCGATTAAGGCAAGCGGAAATCTTGCCGATTGCTGCATTAGTTTCGCGCGGCAATTGCATGACGAATGGATTGTCGTGATCGCGCCGCGGCTTTCTTCGCGCATCGGTTTTCTGCCAGTTGGAGAGCGCTGGAAAGATACGGCAGTAGAGCTTCCTGAAAATTTTGTGCGAGAGAATACGCGCGAACTTTTCACGAATCGAGAATCGAGAATCGAGACTCGAGAATTCGCTGTAGCCGATGCGATGTCCACCTTGCCGTTCGCGACGATCACAAACTGTAGCGGCGATCTATGACCGGCAGACGAATTAATGCGACGCTCACAGAGCGCCGCTACAGAGAAATCACAAACGACTGGCGCCCGGGTTAAGACGTTCGCCAAGATCGACAATCCATTGAGCAAAGTTGCTGATATTTGTTAGTAAGTCGGCACCAAACGCGGCAAAGGTAATTTGCGGGGAGGCGAGCACGAGAAGCACGCTCAGCAGCAGCAGGTTCATCAGGTAGATGACCACAAGTGAGAAGAATGTGCCGTGATCGCTCAGGTCCGTCTGGTTCTTCGGGATCATCCAACAGGTGAACGTGAAATGAAATGCCCAGGTCGCGCCGATCGCGGCATAGAGCAACCGTCCATACGGCTGCATATTCAGAAACAAGCTGAGCACGCCAAAAGCGGCGATTGCGAGAATGCTGTAGAGCGGGAAAAAATAGGGAGCGAGCGCGATCCAGAAATTGTTTCGGTTCGTCACCACATGTCCCCCGTCGCGACCGACAACAAATCGGCTGACGCGTCCGCCCATCAACAAAACCCAAAGCGCATGGGTGAGCTCGTGTCCGAAAACATAAACGAGCATCGGCCGCGGCAAACCCAAGAAGGCGATCAGCCACAGAACCGCACCTAACGAGAAGAACCAAAATTCTTCACCGGCCCAAAGCCGTTGCGTCACGGCCGCGCGCGCGAAGGCAGTGAAAAATGTCTCTGTGAGAATTGCACAGGCGGGCAACAAAAAAATCGCGACGATGAACTTCACCCAGCGCGTCGGCACCATAAACGGATCGGGCGCAGGGACTATTCTTGTCGCCCGCGCGACATTTCGGACTGTCTTCACGCGGGGAGTCGGTTTGCGTCTTCCGCGATTGGTTGTCGATCTTTGCTTCGTCGCAGCCAAAGTTACCCGCAGATTACGCGACGTTCTCAATTAGAAAACGAGAAAAACCAAAGAGGGATCAACCGCGGATTACGCGGATGGCGCGGTGACTGCAGGCGCATCGCTTGCCCTCCGACTAAAGGTGGAGCGCGCGACCCGCCTTCTTCAAGCAACGTGACATTGTTTTACGCCCGACCCATGTAATTGCCGGTGCGGGTGTCGATCTTCACGGTTTCGCCTTCTTCGATGAAGAGCGGGACGTTAATTGTTTTGCCCGTCTCGAGCACGGCCGGTTTGGTCACGTTGCTGGCAGTGTCGCCGCGCAGACCTTGAGGCGACTCGACAATTTTGAGGCTCACGGACGCGGGCAAGTCAACCTGCACCGGTTTGCCCTGCGCATAGAGAACCTGCACCGAGAGATTTTCGACGAGATAATCTTTGGCATCGCCGATTAAATTCTCTTGCAACGTGACTGTGTCATACGTTTCCGGGTCCATGAAATGATAGCCGTTGTGATCTTTGTAACTGAATTCGAGGTGTTTTCGATCGATATCGACCACCTCCACTTTGTCGGTCGAGCCAAAGCGAACATCG
>DATMPQ010000228.1:0-5296 GCA_035567015.1 Chthoniobacterales bacterium
ACCCAATCCGCGCGGCTACCATCGGTCATTTTATCGAAACCGGTGCGAACGCGGATCGTGCGTACACCGGCGTTGCGCCCGCACTCGGCGTCGATCTCCTTGTCGCCGACGAAAAATGAGCGCGCAAGATCGACATGGTGATCGCGCGCCGCTTCCAAAATCATACCGGGCGCGGGTTTGCGGCATTTCGACGGTTGCTCAGGAGTGTCCGGACAAAAGTAAGTGGCATCGATCAAACCGGGGCCAAGCTGACGCAAGACTTCCGTTTCGACGGCGCGGTATTGCTCGAGCGTGAAAAAGCCGCGGCCTATTCCGCTTTGATTGGTAATAACGATGACCTTGTAACCTTTTCCTTTGAGACGGCGCAATGCTTCCGGAACGCCCTCAAAAACATGAACTTGCTTCGGATCCGAGCAGTAATCGGCGTCGTGGATGATGGTGCCGTCTCGATCGAGAAAGACAGCGCGAGATTTCTCGTCACTGGAAATCATGCTCGAAACTTGCCAGTAATTCATCCCGCGTCACGGTGGCGGTTCCGAGCTTGCCCACGACTACGGCGCTTCCGTGATTGGCGATTTCGGCCGCCTCGCTCGGCGTGGCGGCGCAGGCGAGCGCCAGGGTAAAGAGGGCGATGGCCGTGTCGCCCGCCCCTGAAACATCGAAAACCTGGCGCGCTTTCGTGGGAATGTGATGCGGGGGTTGGTTTTTTTGGAAAAGCATCATGCCGTGTTCGCCCAAAGTGATGAGGAGATATTGCGTCTCCCATTTTTCGAGCAACGTCTCGCCAGCGCGCATGAGATCGACATCTTCTGCCGGCGATTCGTCCGGATCTCGCCACGGAATTCCGGCGGCGAGAAAAGCTTCCGTGCGGTTCGGTTTCACAACGCTCATCCCGCGCCAGGCGATCGAATGTCGCGAATTGGGATCAGCTGCGACGATTTTTCCAGCCGCGTGGGCGTCGCGCGCAACCTGAGAAACCAACTCAGTTGTCAAAAAACCTTTGCCGTAATCTTCAAAAATGATCGCGTCAGTTTCTGGGAGGCTCTTTCGCACCGCAGTAATTACTTTTGCAGTTTGTGCGGGCGATGGCCTGATGATTTGCTCGCGGTCTACCCGCACCACTTGTTGATGACGCGCAATGATGCGTGTTTTGACGATGGTGCGAAACGTCTCGTCCTCGATCGAGTTCGACATGTCGATCTTTTGTTCGGCCTGAAGTTGACGAAGCTGCTGACCGCTGCGGTCGGCGCCAATCATTCCGATGACCGCGACGCGATCGACAAACTCGCGCAGATTGCGCGCGACGTTGGCGGCGCCGCCTGCGTAAAATGATTCGCCGGTTACCTCGACAACCGGCACGGGGGCCTCCGGTGAGATGCGGCCGACTTTCCCCCAAACGAATTCATCGAGCATCAAGTCACCAATCACCAGTATGTGTTTAGCCGGGGCGCGGTCGAGAATCTGCTGGAGCCGGTTGAAATTCATAAGAAAATCGAGGGACGATGCCGCCGAGATGAAAAATTGGTTCGATTCAGAGGAGTTAAAATGTAGTATGCGGCGATTTGTGTGGAGCGAAGGTTCTGCTTAGAGTTGCCCCATTAATCCTGAATACAAAGCCGAAATCAACAGTCGAAAGCTCTCCATGATCCCATTCGCTAGATATTTAAAGGTGAGTGCGGTGGCCGTGAGCGGCCTGACCCTTTGCGCGCATGGCGCTCAGGCTCCGCAGCACATCGACGTTAAACAATTGTCAAAGAGAGTGGAAGACGTCGTGGTACCGTTGCCAAATGAAGTCTTCGGCGCGTTGAACAAGCTCGGCTCGGTCAATTGGAAAGAATACGTGCGCAGCAACAAGGGAAGCAATTTTACCGAGCGGCCGCGCATCGCGCTTTTGCTGGGAACAGTGATCGCCGACGGCTTCATCGCAGTACAGGCGGAGGATGCGCCGACGGTGAAGGAAATCGGTCAGCGCGTTTTGACGCTCTCGAAGGGCATCGGCGTCGGCAATTCAATCACCCCGCATGCAAAAGCCATCATCGAGGCAGCGGACAAACGCAAGTGGGAGAATGTGCGGCAGGAGCTCGATCGCACTCAGAACAGCGTGCAGCAGGCGATGAACGAAGTGCACGATGAAAAACTCTCCCAGCTCGTCAGTCTGGGCGGATGGCTGCGCGGCACCGAGGTGTTGACGGCGGTCGTGACGAAGCGTTTTTCCACAGACGGAGCCGAGCTCCTGCATCAGCCGGACTTGCTTGTTTACTTTCAGACCAGGCTGCAAGCGATGCCGGAGTTCGATCTGGCAATCATCCGCGAAATTCAAGGCGCCCTTGGCGAAGTGAAGCCGTTGATCGACGTGGGCAATGCCCACATCTCGCCGGATTCGGTAAAAAAAATCAATGAGATCACGACCCGCATCGACTACGGGATCGTGACCCGGGATTAACGGGATGAATGCGTTCGTGAAAGTTCTCTTGCGAGGAAGCTCATTGCTTGCGGTCCTGCTCGCGCTACGGCTGACAGGTTTTGCTTCAGTCGACGATGCGCAATCGTTCGCTCTCCAGGCCGCGGAACCGTATGTGAAAGAAGGGTTCCAGGTGCGCGAAGATTACTGGGGAGGCGATCTGGGCGCCGGCGAGAAAAAAGCGGTGCGGCAGCAATTATTCAAAGGTAACGAGTATTGGTTCTGGATGGGCACGGAAGTGGAGCGGTCGAAGATTTCGGTGCATGTTTATGACTCGGAGGGAAAGCTCGCTGAGCAGCCGGACGGATGGGAAAAAGGTCATTTTGCGGCCGCGCACATCATTCCTAAAAGCACCGGCAGCTATTTCATCATTGTGAACGTTGAGGAATCGCCAGAAGAGCGGACGCATTGGGCGCTGGTTTACGGTTTCCGGTAAATGATGATCGCCCCCCGCGGAACGCCAAGGAGCGGCGGTTTTCCACCGCCGGCGCGATTTGGAAATCACCCTTCCTTGCGCTGGCCGGCTGTGAGATGACTGAGACGCGCACGTTGCAATTTGAAAGTGGGCGCGCCTTGCAGTCACTCTACGCGAATGATCTCAAGCTCTTGAAAACTCTGGAAGATTCTCTCGGCGTAAAGGTGACGACGCGCGAGGGCTGGGTGAAACTGGAGGGTGAGCCAGAAAAGATCGATCAGGCGCAACGCGTCTTCGATCAACTGGAACAAGCTCGCCAAAAAGGTGTGCCGATCGAAAAACACGAATTTCAATACGCGCTCAACTCGGTGAGCGAAGCGCGTGACGACAATCTCAGTGATGTTATCTCCACGAAGATCGTAACCTCGCCCCGCAGGCCGCCGATCGTGGCGCGTTCCTCAGGCCAGCGCAATTACGTCGATGCCATCCAGAAGCACGATGTCGTTTTTGGAATCGGTCCAGCCGGCACGGGTAAGACTTATCTGGCCGTAGCCATGGCCGTGGCCGCATCAAAGAAAGAGCAAGTCGCACGCATCATTTTGACGAGGCCAGCCGTGGAAGCAGGCGAAGCGCTGGGATTTTTGCCGGGCGACCTCCAGGAAAAGATTACGCCATACCTGCGTCCACTTTACGATGCGCTCCGCGACATGTTGGAGACGGAGGAACTGGAGCGAGCGCTGGCGCGGCAGACGATTGAAGTCGCTCCGCTGGCGTATATGCGAGGCCGCACCTTGAGCAACGCTTTTGTCATTTTGGATGAAGCCCAGAACACGACCACGGAACAGATGTTCATGTTGCTGACGCGGATTGGTCCCAATTCCAAATGCGTAGTGACCGGCGACGTAACGCAAATCGATCTGCCGCCGAACAAACGGTCCGGTGTGCTCGAAGCGCTGCAGGCGTTGAAAAATGTTCCGGGGATCGCGACCGTTTATTTCACGGAGCGCGATGTGGTTCGGCACGAGCTTGTGCGCGCCATCATCAACGCCTATCAGCAGCATCGTTCGCCTGCGCCGGACTCACAAAAGTAATGCAGATCGACAATCACTCGCTAATCGAATGTTCGACTCTCTAAAACGCGGCCGACTCATCAGGCGCGGCCTGGCTTCGCGGAAGACCCGCCGCCGTCGCGCGCGCAACGAATTGCTGCAAAGCCTCGAATATGCGCCTTACGTAAAGGTGTTCATTTTTATCGGCTTTATTGCCGGGCTGGCCTTCCTTATTTTCAGTGGGCAACAGCCGGAGCCGACAAAAAACTTCGTGATTGCGCTGCTCTTTCTAGCCATCGCGATGGCGCAGCTCTGGATCAACCAGCCAAGGACTTTTTCGCAAAACTCACGCGTTCTCCTCGTTTTCGGAACCATCCTGGCGCAGCTCGCGGTGACGAAGCTCTTGCTTGTGCTTTGCAATGGCGGCACGGTTCGATTTCTAAAGCCGGAAATGGGCGGGCTCATCGCGCCCTACGCCTTCGCCCCGCTGGTGCTGAGTGTTTTGCTTGGCCGCAACCATGGCCTTTTTGCCGCCGTTTCCGTCAGTCTGTGGAGTAGCGTGTTGTTTGGAAAAATCGATGCGCCGCTTCTGGTGACCAGTTTGATCAGCGGATTTACCGCTGTCTATCTCACGTTACAGGTGCGACGACGCAGCAAACTGATCCGCGCGGGTCTCGGGGTCGGGTGCGCCATCTGGTTGCTGTCGCTCACCTTCGGCCTGATCGGCCCGATCAATTTATTTGCACCGATCGCTAACGATTGGGGAATGATCGGCCTGCAGAGCGCGCTCGCAGTTGGAAATGGAATTGTGACCGCGATGGTGGTTGGCGGCGCGCTGCCAATTCTCGAAAATCTCTTTCAAATCACCACCGACATCTCCTGGCTGGAGGCCTCCGATCTCAATCATCCTTTGTTGCGCCGCATGACAATTGAGGCGCCGGGCACTTATCATCACAGCTTGGTCGTGGCCAACCTGGCGGAGGCAGCGGCGGAAGCCATCGGCGCGAACGCGACTCTTTGCCGTGTCTGTTCCTATTTCCACGACGTCGGCAAATTGGTGAAGCCGGAATATTTCACCGAAAACATGAACTTCGAGCGCAACCCGCATGACGATCTTGCGCCGACGATGAGCGCGTTGATCATTATCGCGCACGTTAAGGAGGGCATCGATCTCGCGCTCAAGCACAAACTCAATCAGCGCATCATCGACATCATTCAGGAACACCACGGCACCTCACTCGTTTATTATTTCTACCAACGCGCGCTCCAGCAGCAGGAAGACGCCCGCGCCGGAGGCAAAATTATGAATATGCGCGAAGAGGACATTCCGGAAGTGGGCGAAGAAAGCTTTCGCTACAGTGGGCCAAAGCC
>DATMPQ010000229.1:0-7379 GCA_035567015.1 Chthoniobacterales bacterium
TAGTCGAGCTCGCGATGGATCGCGCGGTCGATAATTACCCGAACGTAGCTGGGCTTCATCATACGATTACGCCGGAATTTAATTGATCGATGGCATGATGCGTGGATTTATGCTCGCCGTGAGTCTCTTCGCAATCACTCAATCCTCCAAGCTTTCGCGCGACCGCTCATGATCCGATTTTTTTTCAAGCTGGTTCTTTGCCTATTGCTCGCGCTGGCCGCGGGCTTCGCTTATCTCGCTCTGCGATCGGGCGATCCAGTTTACACCGTCTATGAATGGATTAGCCCGGCACGGTTTCAACAATATGACCGCTTGATTCGGGCAGTGGCGGCAGAACATCATCTCGATCCGATGCTGGTGAAGGCGGTCGTTTGGCGCGAAAGCTGGTTCGATCCCAAAAAATACGGCAGCGCCAGGGAGCGCGGGTTAATGCAAGTGAGCGAAAAGGCGGCCAACGAATGGGCGCGAGAAAACAAGATTGACAATTTTCACGTGGAGACACTTTTCGACCCAAAAACAAATCTCGAGGCGGGCGCCTGGTATTTGCATCGCGCCTTCGAGCACTGGGGCAATCAGCCGGATGCAATGCCTTTCGCGCTGGCCGAATACAACGCGGGCGCGAGCCGCGCGCAACGATGGGGCGGAGGCGACCGAGCCGCCGCCATGCCGGCGCGAGCGTTTCTGAACAATATCAATTTTCCTGGAACGCGGAAATACGTCGACTCAATCATCGCGCGCTACCAATTCTATAAACGGCGTGGCCGGATGTAGACGCGTCGCGCGCCGCACGCCGAACCATCTCCAGGAGCGGGGCGTCCAGAGCGATGAATGTCGACGGGAGGCGAATCTTCGCTAACGGTTTAACCAAATGACGAAGGGCGAAATCGCTGCCGTCCTTGAGGAAATCGGCACGCTCCTCGAGCTGAAAGGCGAAAATCCATTCAAGATTCGGGCTTACGCAAATGCGGCGCGCTCGCTTGAGACCTTCGGAGGCAATCTCTCCGATCTGCAGGACGAGGAAGCACTTGAGAAAATTCCCGGCATCGGCAAAGCGATCGCCGCGAAAATCAAAGAGCTGGCGGCGACCGGTTCCCTAAAATACCTGGAGGAACTGCGCGCAGACTTTCCCGCAGCCATTCTGGAATTGTTCTCCATTCCCGGTCTCGGCGCGAAGAAGATTAAGGCTCTTTACGAGAAACTTCATATCAGCTCGATCGCGCAGTTGCAGAAAGCGTGCGAGTCCCGCCGCGTCGCGGAATTGCCGGGCTTTGGAGAAACGACGCAGGAAAAAATTCGTCATGCGATCGCGAATCGGGCGAAACATTCTGGCTCTTTTCAATTTGGCCAGATCGCGGGCGAGGCGGAATCGCTCAGAAACGATCTCGCGGGCCATCCCGATGCCTTGCATGCCTGTGTCGCTGGCAGCTATCGCCGGCGCAGAGAGATTGCGCGTGATCTGGATCTGGTCGTCGCAACCCAGAAGCCGGCCGCGGTCACGAAATTCTTTCTCGATCATCCGCTGGTTGAATCGGTCATCGCGCAAGGGCCTACCAAATCGAGCGTGCGACTTCGCTCCCAGATTCAATGCGACCTGCGTGTGGTTAGCGCGGCGGAATATCCCTTCGCCCTCAATTACTTCACCGGCAGCAAGGAGCATAACATCGAGCTGCGGAATCGCGCGCTCAAACGCGGTTGGACGCTGAATGAATATCGCCTCGCACCTGCGCCCGCACCTCCCGGTTCACGCAAGAAACGATCGACCACCAAGATTCCGCAGGTCCGCGATGAAACGGAACTTTACCGCGCCTTCGATCTCGATTTTATTCCGCCGGAGCTGCGCGAAAGTCGCGGCGAATTTGAAGCGGCGGCGAATCATTCGCTGCCGCGCTTGATCGAGAAAGAAAATCTGCGCGGCACCTTTCATTGTCACACGACCGCGAGCGACGGTCACAATACCCTCGAGGAAATGGCGCAAGCCGCGCAGGCGCTTGGCCTCGAATATCTCGGCATCGCCGAGCACAGCCGCAGCTCGATCCAGGCGCACGGTCTCGACGCACCAAAACTTCGCGCGCAAGTCGCGGCGATCCGGAAGTTAAATGAGAAATTCGAGGGCTTTCAACTTTTCGCCGGCGTCGAGTGCGACATTCTCCGCGACGGCAAGCTCGATTTCGACGACGATCTTCTATCGGAGCTCGACTACGTCGTCGCGTCGGTTCACTCGGTATTCAATCTTAGCGAAGCGGAGATGACACGGCGCATCATTCGGGCGATCAGCAATCCGTTCGTCACAATCCTTGCGCATCCGACCGGGCGACTCCTTTTGCAACGCGAGCCCTATGTAGTCAATCTACCGGCCATCATCGAGGCGGCGGCTGAAACCGGCACATGGATCGAGATCAACGCCGCTCCCAAACGACTCGATCTCGACTGGCGTTGGTGGCCGCTCGCAAAAGAAAAAGGAGTCAAGTGCGTGATCAATCCCGATGCCCACCGTGCCGAGCGATTACAAGATCTATGGTTCGGAATCGGCGTGGCGCGCAAAGGCTGGCTGACCAAAGAGGACGTGGTGAATTGCTTGCCGCTGGGGAAGATAGAGAAAGCGCTAAAGCAAAAACGTGAGCGGTAGGGCGCGACCACCGGCCGCACCGAAACTTGGCGTGCACGCGCAGTCCACGCCTTTGTCATTCCGAGCGGAGTCGAGGAATCTCACAATGCATCGCGCGGCTGATCTTCACCAATAGTTACGCAAACAAGTCATCGTGAACGCAGTGTGTTTCTGCGAGGTTCCTCGCCGTCTGCGCGGCTCGGAATGACGAGCGGGGTTATGGCACGCTTTCCCGTTGGGGCATAAACATCGTCAGACATTTGCAGGCGCCGCCGGCGCTTTTGTCATTCCGAGCGGAGTCGAGGAATCTCACAATTTATCGTGTGCTTTATCTTTGCTGCTGATTACCCGAATCATCCGCCGTAACCGCAGCGTGATTTTGAGAGGTCCCGCGCTTCGCTCGGGATGACAGTGCGTTCTTACGGCACAGTCTCTCGCTGCGGCATAAACATCGTCAGACATTTGCAGGCGCCGCCGGCTTTCAGGAACTCAGTCATCGGCAATTCATGGCAGCAGTAGCCGCGATCGCGCAGCGCGGTCACGAGTTTCGGCGCGCCTTCGGGCAAAACGATGTCGCGCTCGAGCACAACGGCATTGCAGGAAAAGTGCATCGCTTCTTCCGGCACAACATCAACAAGTTCCTTCACGTGCTCGCGGACGGCGCGCTGGCCGTATTCGTCGAAGGCCGCCGGGAACCAAACTACCGTCCCATCGGGCAACGGACAAAAACAGGTATCCAGATGATAAAAACGCGGATCGACAAGTTCGACCGAGATAACGAGGCAACCGAGCATCTCCGCGACCGCACGATGCGATTTAATGTCGGAGCGAAATTTGTAGCCGCAAAAAAGTGCGTCGCCAGCGAAGAGCGCATCGCCTTCGCCCTCAAAGTAATAATCGCTGGGCAACCAGGCGACTTGATAGCCATGCTCCTCCATCCAGCGCGCAAAATGCGGCGCTTCATCGGCGCGTTCTTTGTGGCGAAAATTGCTCGGGATAAATTTCTTTCCGACCGTGAGACCGGCGTTCGCCGTGAAAACCATGTCGGGAAGCTTCGGCTGCGGCGTGATCAACTCGATCTTGCAATCCAGTTTCGACAAGGTCGCGTGCAGATCTTTCCATTGCTTCTGCGCCAGCGCCGCGTCCGCGCCGCGCGCGCGACTCATCCACGGATTGATTTCGTACTCGATGCCGTAATGGTCCGGCGGACAGAGAAGCAGTTCGCGCATAAGATCGGCAATTTACCGGCGAATCATCTGGGAGTTACGTTTGGCGAGACTGGCTGGTCGCCCCATCCAGATTCGAAAGGCAGTCCGTCAGCTCGCGCAAGAACGCTTCGACGTCCGTAACCAGGCCAACGGTTTGAAACGTGCCGTGATCGGTCAGCTTGTTCACCACATCGGCATTGATATCGACGCAAACTGTCTTCACGCTGGCCGGCAGCAAATTCTCCACGGCCATGGAATGCAGCATCGTCCCCATCATCAACGCGATCGAGACGCCACTGATTTTTTCGCGCATCGCCCTTTGGGCGTCGATCGCGTCGGTAATCACGTCCGGCAGCGGTCCGTCATCACGAATCGAACCGGCCAGCACGAACTCGACGCCATGGCGGACGCAACTGCACATGATGCCGCGTTGCAACAGACCGGTCTCGACCGCGCGGGCGATGCTGCCGGCCTCGCGGATAGTGTTGATGGCGCGCATATGATTTTCATGACCTTGATCCCCGAGATCGGCGCGACCGAGATTGACACCGAGGGAGGTGCCGAAGAGCGCGTTCTCGATGTCATGCACAGCCAGCGCGTTGCCTGCGAATAAAAGATCGACATATCCCCACTGGATCAATCTTTCCAAATGTTCGGCTGCGCCGGTGTGCACCACTGCCGGCCCCGCCACCACGAGAATTCTTCCTTTGCCATCGCGCGTGCGCTTGAATTCGCGCGCCATCTCCCGAATTATCGCACTCTTCGGCTGCTCGACCGAAACGTTGGACATGAATTCGAAAGCATCTGTGCGTGCAGTCGATCGCTGGACCGGCGCAACGCGAATGCCTTGATGGCCGGCGACGATCTTCATTCCCTTCCGCACTTCGTAAAATTTTACAGCGGTGGCGCGCCACGCTTCGCGGTCCACCGCGATTCCGCTATCCATGATGGCGGGATGCACTTCAATTTCTTTGCCATCGAGAGTGATGAAGGTTTGCTGGTTAGTCGTGACATAAAAATCGGCCGGAAAAATTCCGTCCGCCGGTGCAGGTGCGAGCTGCACGTCCACCTTTTCAGTGATTTCTGCGCCATGTTGCCGGAGTCGCAGGACGAGCTCATCGAGCGTTTCATGGGTTGGACCGGAAACCTCGATCCGAGCGTAACTTTGATCGGCGCGCCTCTCGCCGATTTTAATCTCCCTGATTTTGAAATTTCCGCCGGCGCGAAGAATCTCATCGAGGACCTTTGGCAGAATCAGCGAATCGATGATGTGACCGCGCAGCTCAATCGTCTCCGAAAACATCCGCAAAATTTAGCCGAGAGAAGCAAGCGCGCCAGTCAGCCGAAGCAGGGACTCGAATCTAGAAGCCAGGAGCCTTAATTCTAACCGCGGATTACGCGGACTGATCGGACCGGTTCGAATCCTAATCGCAAGATTTCTGTTTTTCTTTTATTAGTCTTTCTCTGCATGTGATCCGTGAAATCCGCCTAATCCGCGGTAATCTTGGTATCAGGAATTAGTCATCCGCATGGAAAAACCAACCGCGCGCGGACCATCACCCCATCGCAAAGCAGAGCGGGCGTTGCGTTCCCAATTGAATCGAAAAGATAAACCACCACCGCTTTTGCCGGAAAAATGGCTGCAAGAACCGCCAACGTGGCCCCGCCGCAAGAGCAAACATTAATTGAAAATGCGCGAACATTTGGCTGCTCTCGCTGTGAAAATCGCCGCCGTGCTTTCGATCAAGCCGGAAATCCTCATCACCCATCCCGCAGAGCTCAGAATTTTGTGGGCGATGTCTGAGGATGAACTGCGAAAGTTCGCCGCGGCTCGCGGCTGGGGCATCGTACGTCGCCTCGGCCGACGCCAGATTGAATTTTATAACGACGCCGGCGTCCGAAGCGGAGACATCATCTCTCTCCCGCCAGAAATCCCGTGAGCGGACTGGTCGCAGCTGCCGTGGCCAATCTGTCCGCCAGTCCAATTTCGCGCGCTTCGCGGCCGGCTTCGATCGCTTTGCGGAAAGCCTGCGCCATGCGCACGGGATCGGATGCGATGGCGATCGCCGTGTTCACCAAAACGGCATCGGCTCCCATTTCCATCGCTTCCGCCGCCTGACTCGGCGCGCCCAAGCCAGCATCGACAACCACCGGCACGGTTGCCTGCTCGATGATGATTTCGATCTGCGGGCGCGTTTCGATTCCGCGATTACTGCCGATCGGTGAACCGAGCGGCATTACCGTCGCGGTTCCGACATCTTGCAAGCGTTTTGCCAGCACCGGGTCAGCGTTGATGTAGGGTAGAACCGTGAATCCTTCCTTCACCAAAATCTCTGCGGCAGCCAAGGTTTCGACCGGGTCGGGGAGCAAGTAGCGCGGATCGGGATGAATCTCGAGTTTGATCCACGTCGGTAATCCCGCAGCCGCCGCAAGCCGCGCCAGTCGGACCGCTTCGGCGGCATTGCGCGCGCCGCTCGTGTTCGGCAAAAGGAGAAACCGTTTCGGATCGATGAAATCGAGAATGTTTGCGTAAGGATCACCTTTGCCGGAAAGATCGGCGCGGCGCAGGGCAACCGTGACGATCTCTGTGCCGCTTGCCACTAGCGCGTCCCGCATCAACTCGTTGGAGGCGAATTTTCCCGTCCCCACCAGCAGTCGCGACGTGAACTCGCGATCAGCGATTTTCAGTTTCGAGGGCTTATCCGACATTCGCTTTTACATTAGCAGAACGTTCTCGGAGCGCGAAGGAAGACAGTCCGTCCCGTCTTCCATGACAGGCGAGGACGCCTGTCTTCTAACTGCACGTCGCTTTTCGCTGTACGAATCGTGTTGCGTTCGGCAGATTGCCCACATGACGCAATTCGCTCTTCACCAGCAAGACTGTGTGGAAGGCATGGCGACTCTGCCGAGTGAACATGTCGATCTTGTCGTCACGTCTCCACCGTACAATCTCGGCGTTCGTTACCAGAAATATTCCGACCGGCAAGATCGACAAACATATTTGGAATGGTGTGAAAAATGGGCCGCCGAAGTTCGCCGTGTTCTAAGACCGACCGGTTCGTTTTTTCTCAACGTTGGTTCTGCGCCGTCGAATCCGATGCTGCCACACGAAATCGTGATTGCGTTGCGCAACGTCTTTGTTCTTCAAAACACAATCCACTGGATCAAGTCGATCAGCATCGAAGGTCGTGATGGTGGTGTTCGGTCGTATGGACATTTCAAACCGATCAGTTCGAAGCGATTTCTAAACGATTGCCATGAATACATTTTTCACTTTACGAAAACTGGGCGAGTCGAGATCGACCGGCTCGCGCTCGGTGTTCCGTATCAGGACAAGAGCAACATCGCGCGCTGGTCGCATACGCGTGGAAGCGATCTGCGTTGCCGTGGCAACACTTGGTTCATTCCCTACCAGACAATTCAGAGCCGCGAGAAGGAGCGACCGCATCCGGCAACCTTTCCGGTGCAGCTGGCCGAATGGTGCATCAAGTTGCACGGCGTTTCACACGTCCACACCATGCTCGATCCGTTTTTTGGGATCGGGAATTCCGCCATCGCTGCGCAAA
>DATMPQ010000230.1:0-6945 GCA_035567015.1 Chthoniobacterales bacterium
CGGCGTCATCGATTCCCGCCCGAAGAGCGAATTCGCGAAAGACGCCGCCCAAGACCTCGTCAGTAATTACGGATTCAAAAAATTATCGGTGAGCGATCCATTCGCCGCGCCGCTCGGTTCGGTGCTCGTGTACGGCGCCAACCGCACCCCCGGTCACGTCGAGATTCGTACCCGGGACGGTTTCGTCAGCGATTTCCGTTCGAGAACGCCCTCGCCCCGTCCTTTGCTCGGCGTTTACGCGAAGCTGTAATTTTCCGCCAACGTCGGAACGAACCGTCAACCGACGGAATCGTCAAAACGAGCGGAATCGGGATTCCGTTGCGTTCCCGTTGAGTTTTTATCATAGAAATCGCGGCTCACCTGGCGTTGAGTTGGATTGCCAGCTCGGGGCGCAATTTCGTAGCCTTCGAAACGGTCACGTGTTAAACATCCACATGCGGAAATCCCCCGTTGCGACGAAGACTCTCCACGCGTCGACCAGTTCAAAAAACCGGGCCCATGTCAAAGAACAGGAACAGCTCTACCTCGTCCGAAAATCAGAGAGCGGCACGCCGAGTAACGGCAACGGTTTTCGCCATCATCGGCCGAAAGAAAAGCGCGCAGACGCCCCCGCTCCAACAGTTCTTGATCCCGCTAACGCGCAAATCGATTACGCCGACAATGAAAGGGGCGCGATCAACAAACTGCTGGCGCTTAACGAATATTACCGGTCGCATCCATGGCCCGCGCCTTTTGACCGAACGGAACATCGTCTGCGCCTCGGCGATGCGCGCGATCTCTCGTGGATTCCAAATGAAAGCGTTCATCTCATCGTCACCTCGCCGCCCTATTGGACGCTGAAAAAGTATGAAAAGAATGCGCGCCAGCTTGGCGAAATCGAGGATTACAACGCATTTCTCGCTGAACTTGATAAAGTCTGGCGCGGGTGCGCAAGAGTGCTGGCTCCAGGTGGAAGAATTTGTTGCGTCGTGGGTGACGTTTGCATTCCGCGCAAACAAGGTCGCCATCTCGTGATGCCACTGCATGCCGATATCATGGTGCGCGCGCGTTCTGTCGGGCTTGACGCGTTGACGCCGATTCTCTGGTTCAAGATCGCGAATGGAGTCACCGAAGCCAAAGGCAACGGCTCAGGATTCTACGGCAAGCCCTATCAGCCTGGGGCGATCATCAAGAACGACGTTGAGTACATTCTCTTTCTGCGAAGGGGCGGCGAATACCGCTCGCCCTCATCGATCCAAAAGGCGCTCTCGATGTTGACGAAGGACGAGATGAAATCGTGGCTCCGTTCCGCTTGGGTTGATATCAAAGGCGAATCGACGCGGCGCGGTCATCCCGCACCGTACCCGCAGACTCTGGCCGAACGTTTGATCAAGCTCTTTTCATTTGCCGGCGACACCGTTCTCGACCCGTTCGTTGGCACTGGTACCACCAATCTGGCGGCGGTTGCGACCGGCAGAAACAGCATCGGCAATGAAATCGAACCAGCATATCTAAAGATTGCTAAACAGCGCATTCAACTCGCGACGGCAATGCCACGTATGTTCGGAGCGACTCATGCGACTCTCCACGTAGCGCGATGAATGAGGAGAAGTATGCGCTTCTCCGGACGTTCCGCAGCCTCTTCGATGGCAAGGCTTACCGTCATCGCATTGCGAATCTCGGCGATCTTGTAGCTTCGCACCTCTACGAAGACTTAGTCGCCCTCGGGAAATCGGCGAAACTCGTTGAGCGGGTCCAGCATCACGAACGTGTGGTGAACCTGAAGAACCTTATGACCGGCAAACCGGGACGACGCGGCGATGGAACATTTGGTGAGCTAGTTCCAGCGGCGATGGCAATCACTGAAAAAGGAATGCTGGTCGCGCGCGGCCCCGTCGCCACGATTGAGATCGGCGCGGAAACGAAGATCCTCGCAAAAGCGATGATCAAACAAATTGACCGCGTAATCAGCGACCTCCTCAATCAAGCCACGCAGTTCAGGCGCAGCGGAGGCAATCCGATCTGCGTCGCCTTCGTCGGAATCAACTTTGCCGAGCGCTACGTTTCGTTCGAAGGAAAGAAGAAATGGCCAACCGACGGCAAGAAATACAAACACCCCATCCAGGAAGGCGCCCAGGCCGAACAGCGACTTAAGGACAAGGCACAATCTACTTTCGACGAATTTCAAATTCTCCGGTTCCGCGCAACAAACGCTAAGCCATTCCCGTTCGAATGGGTCGATCTTGGCACAACGGAAATGGAATATTCTTCTGTTCTCACACGCGTATCGCGCGAATACGATCGCAGGTTCGATTGACATTTTCGCCTATGTCGAAAAAGAAAAGAGTAGTAGGCGATCACGAACTACGATCGGCATCAGTTTTGCTTTTGGCTGTCATGCTCGGACTGATACCGTGCGCGAAATGGAAACGGCCGATTGGGCGTCACTGAGCGACGAGGAACTTCTCGAACGCCGCATCTCTAAGCTCGGCTTGCGGCTCGAGGGTACGACACTCGAACCGCTCATCCGGCAGCTCTACGACGAGCTTTCGGCCCACGGGCTGCTGTTTCATCCGCCATGTCACATCGGCGATGAATGGTTCGTGCCCATCGGTATCCCGGCGATCTTTGTGCCGTTTTTTCTTGTGCACGACCGGCTGCGCGCGCTGGAGCGGACGATGATGCTCGAGGTCGAAGGAGGAACAAAAGAGTGGTTTATGCAACTCATGCGGCACGAGGCGGCTCACGCCTACAGCTACGCCTATCAGCTTCAACGAAAGAAGAAATGGCAGCGGACTTTCGGGCACACGTCGCGCGAGGAGACGCCGAATACTTACCGGCCGCGCCCGTTCAGCCGCAGTTACGTCGCGCATCTCGACGATTGGTACGCGCAGGCGCATCCGGATGAAGATTTCGCGGAGACCTTCGCAGTCTGGCTCACACCGGAGCTCGACTGGCGCAAGCGTTACGCGGGCTGGAAGGCGCTGCAAAAACTAGAATACGTCGATGAATTGATGAAATCACTGGCAGGAATGGAACCAGTGCATGCGCCGAAGTATCGCGTAGCCGACTACGATTGTCTGAATCTCAAGCTCAAGACCTACTATGCGCGCAAACGGAAACTCTACGAAGATACGTATCCGGATTTTTACGATGCCGACCTGCGCCAACTCTTCGCCGCGCCAGCCGGGTTGAAAGCAAGCAGTTATCTGCGCTTGCGGCGACGGCGGCTGATGAACTCGGTCTGCCAGTGGACGAATGAGAGAAAGTTCCGGGTGAACAAACTCCTCGCGCGGCTCATCGAACGCTGCGACCAGCTCGGGCTCCACGTGCTCAACGACGACCCGCAGCAGGATTTTCGCGTGTCCGCTTTCATCACGACGCTGGTAATGAATTATCTGTTCACCGGCAAGTTCAAGCGCACCAAATAGCGTGAAAAAGAAGCTCAAAGTCCTCGTCCTTTTCGACGGCATCAGTCCCACCAAGATCGATCAGGACTTGAGCAAGGAGATGAAGACGGAGGATTGGAAAACCGAGGCGAACGTCATGGCCGCGCTCGGCACGCTTGGTTATGCGGCGGAACATCTCGCCATCTTTGATGATCTCGATCTGGTGCGGCAGAAACTAGAAAACTTCGCGCCCGATGTTCTTTTCAACCTCGTCGAACAGTTCAAGAACAACCCCGGGTTCGACCAGAACATCGTTTCATTGCTCGAAATGCAGGGCGTGCCCTTCACCGGCTGCGGCGCGACTGGTCTCACCCTCTGCAAGCACAAGGGCATTTCCAAAAAAATCCTCAGCTATCACCGCATCCACGTGCCGAACTTCGTAGTCATCTCGCGCGGCCAACGCATCGCACGGCCCAAGCAGCTCAAGTTCCCAATCCTGGTGAAGCCGGTGAAAGAAGAGGCGTCGTACGGCATTTCGCAAGCGTCGTTCGTCGAGACCGACGAGGAGTTCCGCGAGCGCGTGGCCTTTATTCACGAGAAACACGATGCCGACGTAATCGCCGAGGAATACATCGCGGGCCGTGAACTCTACGTGAGCCTGATGGGCAATCTCCGGCTGAGCGTCTTTCCGATCCGCGAGCTGATCTTCCGTGAAGTGCCGCCGGACGAGCCGAAGATTGCAACCTATCGTGCGAAGTGGGACGAGGAATATCGCAAACGCTGGGGCTTACAGAATCGATTCGCCCAGGGGCTCGACCCGGCGCTCGTCGCCCACATCGAGCAGACGTGCAAACGCATCTACCGTCTGCTCACGATCGACGGGTACGCCCGCATCGATCTGCGGCTGACGGCGGCCAATGAGGTTTATTTCATCGAGGCGAACCCAAATCCCCATCTCGCGGAGGACGAAGACTTCGCGCTCTCGGCGGACAAGGCGGGCCTGCCGTATCCGCAATTGATTGACCGGATCATCCGGCACGGAATGAAGACGCTTCGGGATTGAGAGAGATAAGAAGCAACATTCAACCCGCCTTCGCCAAGGCTACGGCGCGACAGGCGCTCAACGCCGAAGTCAAAAGTTCGCGATGGCGAGGCGCCATCGCCAGGTCGCCGCGGCGACCGCTCCCCGGAAAATTCCAAACTCGCAATTCTCCTTCGCTGATTTAATTCTGGTGTGATGCAGGACGCGCTCACTCCGATGATGCAGCAGTATCAGCGGCTGCGGAAAAGTATTCCGCCCGATACGCTTTTGCTTTTTCGGCTGGGAGATTTTTACGAGCTGTTCTTCGAGGACGCGAAGGAGGCATCGGCGCTCCTCAACGTGGCGCTGACCAAGCGGAACGAGGTGCCGATGTGCGGCGTGCCGCATCACGCGGCGCAAAGTTATATTGCCAAGTTAGTCAAAGCTGGCCGGCGCGTCGCTATCTGCGATCAGACTAGTGAGCCGCAACCGGGCAAAATTGTTTCGCGCGACATTACCCAAATCATCAGCGCGGGAACGATCAGCGAGCTCGACCTGCTGGAACTGAAACGGGCGAATTACTTGGGCGCGGTCTATATCGACAACAACACTTACGGTTTCGCCTATGCCGATCTGACGACCGGCGAGTTTCGATTAACGCAAGTTGAAGATCGGCAATCACTCGTGGACGAACTTGCACGGATCTCGCCGTCGGAGCTATTGATCAGCGCCGAGCAGAAAGAGCAACTCGGCGAAATCGATCACGCGCTCGAGTACGACAGTTACGCGTTTCTGCCGGAGCACGCCACCTTCACGTTGTGCGAACATTTCCGCGTTAAATCGCTCGATGGCTTTGGTTGTACGCACATGCCGCAAGCGATTGCCGCCGGGGGCGCGATCGTTCATTACTTGAAGCATCAACTCCGGCGAAAGATCGATCATCTCAGCTCGCTCCGTTGTGATGCGCCCAGTGATTACGTTCTTCTCGACGCGGCCACGCAAACCAATCTGGAACTGGTCGAATCTCGCAACGTGCGGGACACGAGTCTCCTCGCGGTGCTCGACCGAACGTTTACACCGATGGGCGCACGCAAGCTCCGAGCCTGGATTTTGCAACCCCTGCGGGACCTTACCCAACTCGAATGCCGGCAACAGATGATCGCCGATCTTTTGCAGGAGCCAGACCTGCTCGCAGCGATTCGTAACGAATTGAAATCGATTCGTGACATCGAACGCGCGGTTGGCCGTTTGAGCCAGGCTTCAGGCAACGCCCGCGATCTTGTCGCATTGAAAACGTCGTTGCAACAGATCCCGAAGCTGAAGGCGGAATTACAGAAACTAATTGAGCGGACGGAATTTGGCAGGGGACGACCGGTCCCAGTCGGACTGGCAATGGGCGCGCCAATGGAATCTGTAGAGGCAGCCGTGTCGGCTGCAATTCCTTCGGCGGAGCAGGCGGCACGCCTGCCACTACAGCAGCGTTTGCAAAATGAAATCCACGAAATGCCGGCGCTGGCCGAGAAGTTGGGGAAAGCCCTCGTCGACGATCCGCCGCTGACCCTGAAGGAAGGCGGAATTTTTCGCGACGGTTACGATGTCGATCTTGACGAGCTGCGTCAGGCTTCGCGCGATGGCAAGAACTGGATCAGCCAGTTGCAAGAGCGCGAGATCGCGGACACCGGCATTAAGTCACTCAAAGTCCGCTACAATTCGGTCTTCGGCTATTTCATCGAAGTGACGAAATCGAACCTGGCCAATGTGCCCGCGCATTACACGCGTAAGCAAACGACGGTCGGCGGCGAGCGTTTCATCACTCCGGAATTGAAGGGGATGGAAGGAAAAATTCTTGGGGCGGATGAGCGCGCGAGAAATCTGGAGTACGAGCTTTTCCAAAAACTGCGCGACGAGACGCTGCGTGACCTCGGTCCGATCCAGGAGACAGCGGCGGCGATCGCAATCGTCGATGTTATCTGCGCGCTCGCGGAGACGGCGCGGCTCTTCAATTATTGCCGGCCGGGGCTCAACGAATCATTTCGGCTCACTATTAAAGATGGCCGTCATCCGGTGCTCGATCAAAATTTGGTCGAAGAAAAGTTTGTGCCTAACGATACCTCACTCGATGGCGAAAACATGCGACTGGCGGTTGTGACCGGCCCGAACATGGCCGGCAAATCGACTTATATCCGCCAGGTTGCGCTGATTGTGTTGATGGCGCAGACGGGCAGCTTCGTGCCGGCGGCGAGCGCCGAGATCGGTCTGGTCGATCGCATTTTTACGCGCGTCGGCGCGAACGACGATCTCGCGCGTGGCCAATCGACGTTCATGGTCGAGATGAACGAGACCTCGAATATCGTGAACAACGCGACCGAGCGCAGCCTCGTGATTCTGGACGAGATCGGTCGCGGAACATCGACATTCGATGGGCTATCCATCGCATGGAGTGTCGCAGAATTTCTGCACGACAAGATCAAGGCGCGCACTCTTTTCGCGACCCATTATCACGAACTGACCAAGCTGGCGGAGGAGCGCAGCGGCGTTTGTAATTTCAATGTCGCC
>DATMPQ010000231.1:0-40810 GCA_035567015.1 Chthoniobacterales bacterium
CAGCGCGAGGCGGCCTACGCCCTGGGCGCGACGCGCTGGGAGGTGACGCGGATCGCAGTTTTAAGTTATGCGAGGAAGGGATTGTTCGGCGCGATCATTCTCGGCCTCGGTCGCGCGCTCGGTGAAACGATGGCGGTCACGATGGTAATCGGCAACACGCCACAGATTGTCGCCTCGCTATTCGCCCCCGGCTACACGCTGGCAAGCGTAATCGCGAATGAATTTACCGAAGCCACGACCGATATTTACCTGCAGTCGCTCTTCGAAATCGGGCTCGTTCTTTTCGGGATTACGATTCTCGCGAACCTTGTCGCGCAACTTTTTTTGAAAACGATGAGCACGAAAATGGCGACGCGTGCCGTTCAATAGAATGCAATCAACCTCCACGAATCATATTTGGCGCAAAATCAAAAGCGCGCTCGCTTCCGCGCTGGCATTCATCTCCGCGGTCCTCGTTATCGCGCCACTTGGCCTCGTCTTCTTTCATCTGGTCAAGAGTGGCGCGAGTTCGGTGAACTGGGATTTCTTCACCCAGCTGCCCAAACCCGTCGGCGCGATCGGCGGCGGCATGGCGAACGCGATCGTCGGCTCGTTCGAATTGCTCGGGCTGGCGGCCATCATCGGCGTACCGATTGGTGTGCTGGGCGGAGTTTACCTCGCCGAATATGGGTCCGCCCGCGCCAACGCCATGCTGCGCTTTGTCGCGGACGTGCTGAACGGCGTTCCCTCCATTATTTGGGGAATTGTTGTCTACGGGCTTGTCGTCTTGCGTTTCAAGGGCTTTTCCGCTTATGCGGGTGGACTCGCGCTCGGCTTCATGATGGTGCCATTGATCATGCGCACGACCGAGGAAGTGCTCCTCCTCGTGCCGAACGGTTATCGTGAAGCATCACTCGCCTTGGGCGTGAGTCGTTGGAAGACCATCGTCCACATCGTGATGAAGACGGCTTCCAAAGGAATTGTTACCGGCATTCTCCTTGCCCTCGCGCGCGTGGCCGGTGAGACGGCGCCGCTGCTTTTTACTGCCTTCGGCAACCGTTTTTGGAATCACAGTCTGCAGGAACCGATCGCCGCCCTGCCGTTGCAGATTTTCAGCTACGCAATTTCTCCCTACGATGACTGGCACCGGCAGGCGTGGGCCGGCGCACTTGTGCTCGTAATCACGATTTTTTTCATTAATGTACTGGTGCGATTTCTTACCCGCGGCCGCATGGCAAGCTTGACTTAGACCAGTATGATTGAGACGCCAGTAACGCTTCGAAATTCCGTCGCCCAAGAGCGCGCCCAATCCATCATGCCATCGCCTGAAATCGAGACACTGCCGCGTCCAGCTTTTGAAGTATCAAATCTTTCCATCTGGTACGGCGAAAAGCCGGCGGTCCAGGATGTGACGATCGACATTCCTGCCAAGACCATCACCGCGATCATTGGTCCGAGCGGCTGCGGCAAATCGACATTTCTTCGCTGCCTGAATCGAATGCACGAACTCATCCCGCGCACCCGCATTGAAGGAAAGGTCCTCTTTCAAGGCGAGGATCTTTATTCCACCGGCTCCGATCCGACCATCGTTCGCCGGCGGATCGGCATGGTGTTTCAGAAATCGAACCCGTTCCCGACCATGTCGATTGCGGAGAATGTCGTCATCGGTCTGAAGCTAAACGGTGTGCGTAATCGCAAATTGCTCGATGAACGCCTGGAGAAATCGTTGCGTATGGCCGCACTCTGGGATGAAGTGAAAGACGATCTACACAAACCTGGGATGAGCCTTTCTGGCGGACAACAGCAGCGGCTCTGCATCGCGCGCGCCATTGCGGTCGAGCCTGAAGTTTTGCTGATGGACGAGCCGGCCTCTGCCCTCGATCCCATCGCGACAATGAAAATTGAGGAGTTGATTCATGAGCTAGTGGTCAATTACACGATTGTGATTGTCACTCATAACATGCAGCAGGCCAGCCGTGTTTCAGATCGGACCGCTTTCTTTTATGTCGGCAGGCTGATCGAGTTCGGCGAAACCACCCAAATCTTCACCCAGCCGAAGGAAAAACAGACGGAGGATTACATCACTGGCCGGTTCGGTTAGGCTAGATCGATATTAGAAGATCGAAATGATTGCGTCAAAACATATTCTCGGGACATTCGACGAAGCGCTGGCTTCGTTGCGCAATAATGTGCTCATGATGGCCGGGCTGACCGAGCGCAGCCTCGATCGCGCGATGAAAGGCTTGTATGAAAGAGATGACGATCTTTGTGCGCACACAATTGCCGACGATGAGGAGGTCGATCAGCTCGAGAAACAGATCGACAAGGACGGCGTCGATGTGCTGCTCCGCTTTCAACCAGTTGCTTCCGACCTTCGCCGGGTTGTTTCCGCAATGAAGCTTTCGTCGAACCTCGAGCGCATGGCCGATCAGGCGACGAACATTGCTCGCCGGGCGCGCAAGCTGAACCGGCATCCGGCTCTGCCGGAAGTGGAATTGATCAGACCGATGCACACGCACGCCATGTCGATGTTCAAGGACAGCATCGACGCTTACGTGCGCGAAGATGTGCAACTGGGGCGAGCCGTAGTACCGCGCGACGAAAAACTGGACGACTTGAACCGCGTCGCCAGTCGCCGTCTGGTCCAGCGAATGGCCGAGAATCCCGACCAGTTGCGTGGTTATTTGAATTTAATGTTCATCGCGCGTCACCTCGAGCGCGTCGGAGATCACGCCACCAACATCGCCGAAGACGCGGTTTACGCCGCGGCCGCCGAGGACATCCGGCATCAAGCGTACGTCGCACCCACTTAGGCCGTCGCGTCGCGCGATTCGCGCGGAGATCGCTCTCGATTTTCTTGAGCGATCTTCCGCGAGCGTTAACTTTTGGACCAGATAGTCGATGCAACAAGCGATCATCAAAATCATGGCTGAAGACCCCAAGGGGAAGGTCCAAGCCCTTGAGCCGCCGCCTCAACCAAACGAGCGCTTTTCGGATCCGAAAAATTTCATTAATCGCGAGCTCAGCTGGCTCGAGTTTAATCGACGCGTCTTAGAGGAAGCGCAGGACCCGACGCAACCATTGATTGAGCGGGTGAAGTTTCTCACGATTTTCAGCTCAAACCTGGACGAATTTTTCGAGATTCGCGTTGCTGGAATCAAACAGCAGATCGAGAGCGAAACGAGCGACGTCGGCCCGGACGGCCTGAGCCCGACCGAGACATTTAACAGTATCCGGCGAGTCGTGAGCGAGCTGGTCGCAACCCAATACGCCCTTTGGAACAACGAGTTGCTCCCGCAACTTGCCGAAAACGGAATTCGGGTCCGCGAAGTCTCGCAGCTGAGTGCGAAACGCGCGGCCTGGGCGCATCGTTATTTTCAGCAAGAAGTTTTTCCAATGCTCACGCCGCTGGCGGTCGATGCCAGTCATCCCTTCCCACAGTTGTTAAACAAGAGTCACAATCTGTTTGTGCGTGCCAAGGCGCAGCGCGGCGGCGAGCCTTTGCATGCCATCGTGCAGGTGCCACGCGTTGTGCCACGATTAATTGCCATGCCCCGCGGCAAAGAGGCGGACGAACCGTGGGATTACATTTATCTGGCGTCGCTCATCAAACAACACATCACCGAGTTGTTTCCGGGCTTGATCCTGGAAGGCGTCCACCCATTCCGTGTCACGCGCAACAGCGACCTCTACATCGACGAAGAGGAAGCCGAGAATCTGTTGCGCACCATCGAGCAGGAATTGCGACGTTCCAGCCGAGGGGACGCTGTCCGCTTGGAGGTAGAAGCCGACTGCCCGAGAGATTTTCGTGATTTATTGCTCGAATTTTTCGACCTGACCGAGGCCGATGTTTACAAAGCGGACGGCCCGCTCTCCATGACGCATCTCATGCCGCTGATCACAAATGATGCCTTTGCCAAGCTGAAAGACCGGCCATTTCAACCGGGACGCGATCCCGCCCTTCCGCCCCATGCCGATATTTTCGAAGTGCTGCGCCGGCAAGATGTTCTTCTTCATCATCCCTACGACAGCTTTGATCCGATTGTCGATCTAATCGAAGAAGCGGCCCAGGATCCGCAGGTGCTTGCCATCAAGATCACGCTTTATCGGACAAGTGGTGATTCACCAATCGTGGAGGCGCTAATCGAAGCCGCCAACGCGGGCAAGCAGGTTACGGCCATCGTCGAACTGCGCGCGCGTTTCGATGAGGCGGTCAACATTCAATGGGCGCGCCGGCTTGAAGAAGCAGGCGCACACGTCATCTATGGCGTGGTTGGTTTAAAAACGCATTGCAAAGCGCTCCTCATCGTGCGCCGCGACGCGGATCGGCTCCGGCATTACGTGCATCTCGGGACTGGGAATTACCATCCTCGCACGGCCCGCATTTATACTGATTTCAGCTTTCTCACGACCGAGTCAGAGCTGACCGACGAAGTCGCCATCGTTTTCAACACGCTCACTGGACTCTCCGGTTATCCCGGTTTGAAAAAGTTGATGGTCGCGCCATTCGATTTAAAGCAACGCCTGATCGGTTTGATCCAGCGTGAGCGTGATCACGCTCTGGCCGGCAAACCGGGACGCATTATCGCGAAACTCAACTCACTGGTCGATCAGGAGATCATCGAAAAACTTTACGAGGCCTCGTGCGCGGACGTGACGATCGATCTGGTTGTGCGCGGCATTTGCTGCTTGCGCCCGAAAATTCCGGACTTGAGCGAGAACATTCGCGTAATCAGCATCGTTGGGCGCTTTCTCGAACACAGCCGGATTTATTATTTTTCCAATGATGGTCAGCCTGATGTGCTTTTATCGAGCGCGGACTGGATGCCGCGAAACTTCCTGCGCCGCGTCGAGCTCGCGTTCCCTATCGAGAATCCGGCGCTGCGCGACAACCTCATTAGCGAAGTTCTACCGCGCTTTCTAAATGACCGGGTGAAATCGCGAGAATTGCAGCCGGATGGAAGTTACCGGCGATTAAAACCGGAAGGTCCGGAGGCGCGTGCCCAGGCGCAGTGGCATTTCCGGGAGCGTTCGCGGGAACGCGCCAAGAAGCTTGGCCGTAAAAAAACGCCCCCGGTTGACAAACTGATTCCGATTACCGTCGTGCCACCCGCCCAATCATGACGAAGAAAATTTTAGTGATCGATGTCGGCGGGCGGCACGTCAAGGTAATGATCTCGCGCACCGAGAGACGAAAATTCAAATCCGGCCCCGGGATGACACCGCGTGAAATGGTGTCACAAATCAAACCATTGATCGCGGATTGGAAATTCGACTTTGTCTCGATGGGATTTCCGTCGCCGGTAGTGAATGGGCGCATCGCCAGCGAACCAAAACATCTCGGCAAAGGCTGGATCGGATTTAATTTTGAGAAGGCCTTGGGCAAGCCGGTCCGCCTGATCAACGACGCGGCCATGCAGGCGCTTGGTAGTTATCGCGGCGGTCGGATGCTGTTTCTCGGTCTCGGCACCGGGCTTGGTTCGACTTTTATTTGGACTAATACCGTCCTACCGCTCGAACTCGGCGATTTGCCATACCAGGATCGCGCAATCATTGAAGATTATCTTGGCCGGTCTGGTCTGGAACGGCTTGGCGACAAGGAGTGGCAGCGCGAAGTCGAATTCGCGGTCGCGCAATTGAAAAAATCTCTGATCGCCGACTACGTAGTGCTGGGCGGTGGCAACGCGAAAAAACTGGATTCTCTTCCAGAGGGAGTTGAGCGTGGCCACAATCGAAACGCGTTTCTTGGCGGCACGCGGCTGTGGCAAACGGAACCGCGTACGCGCCGCCCGAAGTGGCGTATCCTCTAGGAACCGGTCATAAGATCGACATGTACCTTTACTTTCTCAGACACGGTGAAGCCGATTGGCCGAACTGGAAAAAATCCGACGACGAACGGCCGTTGACCAAGCGCGGCAAAAAGGAAATGCACGAAGTTGCGAAGTTTCTTGCACGTATCAAAGCGCGGCCCGCTTTGATTGTAACCAGCCCGCTCCCACGCGCATCGCAAACCGCCGAGATTGCGGCGGAGCATCTCAAAGTAAAGTGCCAAACAGATAAACTCCTTGCCCCGGGATTCGGACTCAACCATCTCAAACGTTTGTTCGAGAAATATCCGGAAAAAAGTTTGATGGTTGTCGGTCACGAACCAAGTTTCACAGACACCATTTCCGCTTTGACTGGCGCGACGCTCAAACTCTCGAAAGCGGGCGTCGCGCTGGTCGATGTGGATCTTTCTTCGCGAAACGGGAAGTTGCTTTGGCTACTCCCGCCGAAGATCATGAAAAAGTGACCCGGGCTATTTCTTAGCCGGCCGATTCTTCTTCTTTTTTGACTTCCAATCTTTGATGAAGATGGAAATTCGTTTTGCGAACGCCTTTGGCGATTCCGCATAAAATCGCCGTCCCAACTCCGTCGCGTTGCGTTGCAGTTTCCGGCTGCGTTTCCGGATCAGTTTTTGCAGGGCCGCATGTTCGGCTTGAAGGGCGGAATCGCTCCGTTCCTCCTCGAGGCGGGCGAGGAGAAACGCGAAATCGTGATCAAGACCGAGCAGCTCGCCCAAAGTTTTCACATCGCTGGCGATCTTTTCCAAAACAACCCGGTTGAGCGGTTGGAGAAGTCGCAATTGATACCACAACCGCTTGACCTCCTTTCGCCACTCGTGAAAAGTTCCCGGACTCGGTTTCTTGAGCACCTGCGTCAGAGCGTCGCGGCCGCGCCGGTATGATTTCGCGACTGCTCCACAAACCTGCTTCCAAGTGGTATCGTCGAGCGGCCAGTCGACAAGACGTTTCTTCGCCGCTTTCAATTCCGGGATCGCTTGCTTTCGCCAACCGGCAAAAGCAGCCGAAAAGCTTTCCTGTTCCATCGACAACAATTCTTCGATCTTTGGAAATGAGTGCACGGCGGAGTGACCATGCATGTCGTCGCGAATGCGAATGAGCGTTTGCAATCGGACGTGCGCGTCGCGCAAATCCGACACCAGCTTTGCAATTTCGCTCAAGGAACGGTCCTCCCGCGTATGCCGATCTTTCCCCGTCTTGGCCGCGGCCAGTCGCAGCGCTGCGCGCAGTTTCTTGAGGTGCTTGCGCGTCTCGTGCACGGTAATACCGCGTTGCTTGAAAGGATGGCGGCACAATTGCAGAGCGGATTGAGTCTCCTCCCGAAAGATTCTCTTCAACCCTTGCGAAGGCGGTTCCCCGGATTTCAAGCGGTAACTCATTGCCAATCGCTACTCTCGCGCCAGCTTCACATTGCTGTAGCGCCTCTCGCCTGTCACTTCACGGCCAAACCAGCTCGGTGGTTGGAACTTGCTCGCGGCGGCATGAGTCGGGAATTCCACTTCCGCGACGACGAGGCCGGCATTTCGCCCGCGATAAGAATCGATCTCGATAATCAAATTCTTCCACGGGACCTCGTAGCGGAGCTTGCGCAATCTCCGGCCCACTGTCGCCGGCCACAGCGCGGCGAATTGTTTCGCACTCAGGTGGATCTCACGTTCTTCGCGGGCGCGGCCGCGGCCAACCTTGAAAGTAAGCGACGCGGTCTTTCCCTTTTTTCGCAAACGAACATGTCTTCCTCCGGGTTCGTTCGCCAGATACCCCTGCGCAATCGGATAACTCCGGAAACGGTCGAGTCCCGGCGGCAGCTCTTTGACGAGAAATTTGCGCTCAATTTCGCGGCCATTTTTCGCTGGGTTGTTCATTGCAATAAGACTGCTCTAACCGCATAAGCGGCTTGTCGCGATGCGAACGTCGCAAACAAAACCCTGCTGCTCAAACTAGCTTAACTTTTTAATTGGCTCAGCTCCCAGTACGCTGGAGAAATTCGTTGAGCGCACCGACAGCAACGAAGATCGGCCACGCTGAAATAGCCACGAGGATGGCGAAGAACACCGCTTCGATGGCAAATTCCCAACTCTTTTCGGTCGCGAAATAACTCCGGGTCGATTCGCGGAATGACCGGCGCGTTGCCGATATCTTATTCGGCGTCCGTCTCATCACCGTTCTTTTCACTCTAATCACGCTCATACGTGAGCCTCGATAAACCTGAGGGCTGGGCGCGTCAGGTTACGAATTGTCAAGATCGCGTGACGAAACGGTGACAGCGGGCTCTGCCACGCCGGAGTACCAACCATTCTCTCATCGGCCGACGAGCAACAGCCCGCTCCGCGCGCGCGGCGGGATCCGAAGGTTATTTCTCTTTCATGCCCCCGAGCTGATCGCTTCGCGCGGCCGCGGCTGCCTTTGCACGTGTTTAGCCGACGGCGGGCACCTTACGATGTCGATCTTGCCATCATGCTGCTCGACTAGCGCTGAACAAGTCTCCACCCAATCGCCACCGTTGTAATAGGTTACGCCGCCGAATTTCCGGATGGCCGCGCTGTGAATATGACCACACACCACCGCATCGACCGAAAATTTTTGCGCGTAACGAACGATCTCTTCTTCGAATCTTCCGATGAAGCTGACCGCGTCTTTCGCGAAGGCGCTCAGCGACCAGTAGCCGAGACCGAAGCGGCGCCGGAAAAAGTTGATCGCCGGATTCAAGGAGAGCAAAAACTGATAACCAACGTCGCCCGCAAACGCGAGCCACTTCACGTTTTGTACCACGGTATCGAGCTCATGCCCGTGAATGACGAGCATGCGGCGGCCATCAACCAGACGATGAATGGCATGCTTCTGCACGGTGATATTGCCGTAAGCGCCGTAAAACTCGGATAGCAGCTCGTCATGATTGCCCGGGATGTAAACAGTGCGCGTGCCTTTGCGCGCCTTCCGCAGAATTTTCTGAATGACGTCGTTGTGCTGCTGTGGCCAATAACGGCTGCGGCGCAATTGCCAGATGTCGATCAAATCGCCGACGACATAGAGAGTCTCAAATTCGTATTCGCGCAGAAAATCAAGCAGGGCGGCGGTGTTGCTTCCGGGCGTGCCTAAATGCACATCCGAAATCCACGCCGCGCGCACACGCCGCATCGGCTCTGATTCCAGCCGAGGCGGCTCGAAGGAAAATCGCGGCGAAGTTAAGATGGGCATCGTGCGCGCGAGGGAGGAAGAAAAAGCGCTTTCTTTGGCCAAAAGCCCGCCGAGGTACTCTCCCGGCGGGCTTTCGCTGACCTAACCGTGTTGTCTTTGCTTGAGTGAACCAAAATCCAATTTATCCCTTTCCCACGCGAGTCTGCCGTAAGCTCTGGGTCAGAACATCAACTGCACACGCGCGATCACTTCATCGAACTGGTCATCCCCGAATTCAGGATGGGCGGCGCGGAAATCGGACCAGGTATGAATGTAATTGACCATCAGCTTGATATCGTCGCCGTGGATGTAGTAGTTGAGCCCGCCGGTGATGGAGTGAATGCCGTCGCTGCCCATTTGCCCTGGATTCAAATCCTCCCACCTGACGGCGGCTTGAAGCTTCTTCGGGATCAGGAAGTAGCTTCCCTGAACATAGTATCCGCTCGTAGTAAAGTCGGCGAACCCCGGAGCAACGCCGTTCACGGTGCGACCATTGACGTATTCCTCAAGATACTCGCCGATTAAATCAAACGGACCCAGTTTGAACCAGGCGTCCACGCTCCAAGCAGTTCTTTCAGCCGCACCCGGCAGAACGTACGGCGAGAGAGAACCGTCCGCATTTACCAATAGGTTCAACGTTTGCGAGATATTTGTTCCCTTGTCATCACGGCTGTTGAGAACGTCCGCGCCAAGCTTCAGACTGGAATCCTGACCGAAGAGCTTGCCGCTGAACGGCAGCAACTCCACCCGGCCCACATACATGAAGTTGTTGTTGTCGTTGTTGGTGGTGTTCCGGCCGTTCCCGTTGAAAATGCCGGCGTAATACGTCAGCAAATCCTTTTCATCGGGCCAAACGTTTGTGAACGGCTTGCCCCACACCTGCACGCCAATCTGCCGCTCCGGCGTGATCGCCCCGGTAGGCAAACTGCGCTCGATGATGATTAGGTATTGGTCTGGAGTAAGTTGCTCCAAGCCAAATGGCGCTTTCCATTGGCCAACCTTGACCTGCGCTTCGGGGAATTGATGCCAGTTAACGAAGATATCCGTGGCCTCGAAGGCTGTGCGGCCGGATGATATGCCATCACTATTCTCGAAGTCGCCCTCGACCTTGAAGTCGAAGTTCTCCGCAAAATCACCGGTCAGATTGATTCGTGCCCGGCGCAGGCGGAAACGATCTTTCAACGCGGTCATGCCAAATCGGCCTTCGAACGCGGACACATCGCCGTCTTCAAAGTTGACCTGAATATATCCGCCAAGCACCAGCTTTAATTCCGGTCCGCGCTGTTGAACGTAAACCGGTAATTTCTCTTCTTCGACGACGGCCTTTTCGACATACGATTTCCCGTCGGACATGATTTTCGTTTTCATTCTCGCGCCGACCTCAGTCGCCAACGCACTCTGCTTTTTTAAGCCAATGACTTCCTGTTCGAGCTCGGCGTTGCGTTTCTGCAACTGCTCCACTGCGCGCTCAAGTTTCTGGAGCCGTTCCGACTCCGAGGATGCCTGCGCCCGCAGCGACGGCGCCGCCAGCAGAATAATTGCAGCCAGGCTTCCGGTCGCTACCCGTAAGACGAATTTTTTAATGAACATAAGTTTCTCCTTTTTGGTGAGGTGTTCGTGTTCTCCGCGATTCACTTCCAGCAAACGCGACGGACGCTAGGCCTCGATTGTTACAGTCTTATGACGAAGAGGTGACAATTTGGCAAACTTTTACGGCTAGGGCCGCTGACTAATCGCATCGCCCGGCGGAGTGGCCGAGCCGCCTGCCCCTGTGAGCTATTTGTGACGCGGTCGCCGTCGGCTCTCCGCGCCAGACGATTCTGGCCGCGGTCGTTGACCGCGGCATTCTCGCCATAAGCTAAGGCTTCTTTTCCGGGGAAGGGGCAGGAGACGCGGATGGCGCAACCGGTACGCTGGCGGGCGGGGAAGCAATCGGTGTTGCGCTTCCCGTCGGCAAAACAGCGGCGTCGGAATCGGGCGCGGCGGAAGAATCCGACGAGGGTCGAGAAGCTGCCGGCGCCGGAGAAGCTGTTGCGGCCGCTTGCGTTTTCATCAGCTCACGCCGAAGCGCGCTCTCGCCTGCGCTCTTGCGCGCATAGAGGATCGACAAGACGAACGTCACTAAGAAAAAAATCGCTGCCAGCCAGGCGGTAAATTTCACGAGCACATTCGTAGTTTGCGCGCCGAAAATATTTTCCGTCACCGCCCCGCCAAATGCTGCACCCAGGCCTTCGCTTTTTGGCCGCTGCATCAAGATCACCAGCACCATGAGCAACGCCACCACCAGCCAAACGGCCAAAAGCAGATTAATCAGGATCGACATCGGGATGGCGAATATCGCGAAAGCCGAAGCAGAAGCAACGGTCAAGAATGACGAAGCACGAATGGCGAAATCCGAAATGGCGAGGCGGCGCGTCTGATTGTCTTCGTAATTCAATCATTCGAGCTTCTTTCGTCCTTCGTCATTCGTTCATTCGTCATTTTTTTGATCTGATTCCAAATTTCATCCAGCTCCGCAAGATCCACATCTCCCAGCCGTTTGCCGCGCGCTCTAAGTTCGTCTTCCAGCCGATTAAAACGCGCCACGAATTTATCCGTGGCTTTTTGCAGCGCGCTCTCCGCCTCGAGTTTGCATTTGCGCGCAAGATTAACGACCGCAAAAAGCAGATCGCCGATTTCATCTTCGAGTGATTGTCGATCTTGCGACCCGATGGCCGATTTCGTTTCGCCGAGTTCTTCTTCAACTTTTGCCAACACTTCGCGCAGCTCGGTCCAATCGAAATTGACACGTGCGACTTTTGATTGCGCTTTTTGCGCGCGCATCAATGCGGGTAGAGCTCTGGGCAAACTGGCCAGATAATGTGAATCGCTCCTTTTTTCCTCGCGCTTGATCGCTTCCCATTGTTTTAAGACCGCGCCGCTGTCGCGCGCGTCGCTTTTCCCAAAAACATGCGGATGACGCCGCACCAGCTTCTCCGTCACGTCACCGACGACATGGTCGATGTCGAATCGGCCGGCTTCGCGCGCGATCTCGGCGTGCATCACGACCAACAGCAAGAGGTCGCCGAGTTCCTCGCGAAAATGCGCGTCGTTCTTGGCGCGAGCGGCCTCCGTCACCTCGTAAGCTTCTTCAATCGTCGCTGGCAAAAGCGATTCGTGCGTCTGCTCCCGATCCCACGGACAGCCGCCGGGTGCGCGCAGCTTCGCAACAATGTCGCGAAGCTTGTCGAACGCTGAGGGTTGAGAGTTGAGAGCCGCGGAGCTGAGATTCGATAACGATTCGGCCATGGCCGATCTCTCAACCATCAACTCTCAACTATCAACTTTTTCAGATCCTCCAGAGCGAACGGTGAGTGCCGAATTCTGAAATTTCGCCCGAGGTTTTCTTGCTTACGTAAATCGTGATTCCGATCACGCTGACGAGCGTTGCGACAAAGATGAACGCGACCAGCCAGGAAGGAATGTGCCCGACGCGCAGTGCCCGGTAAAAGGAGGGCACACTGTCCATGGCGGCCGGGGCATGCAGAAAAATCTTCGTGACCCACGCCACCATGATAAGAATGAAAATAAAAACGTAATTGCGCTTCAACCGGCGCCCGACTGCTTCCAGCTTGCTGATCTTGAAGCAGGGCAAAATCAGATCTTCGCAGACCAGCTTCTTCCATTCGCCCTGGAGCAAGTCTCTATTTTCCATCACCATGGGCACGAGGAAATGCGCTTCGAGCATGCGGATGCGCGCGCGGAAGGCATCGTAAAAGCGATAACGCCGCGCCTCGATCCAAAGCATCACCCATACAATCGCCAGGTTGAAAAAGAAAATGATGTGCGGCACCTCGTGATTGGCGAAGGCGATCGTGATAATGGCCGTGCTGCTGGTGATGGCCCAGTTGGTCGTGATATCGAGCCGCTGCCGCCAGACCATGATCCGGCCCATCTCGCCGCGATAAAAATGCGACATGGCGTTGACGTAACCCGGATCGTAAATGCTGCGCTGCAACGAGACTGTCGCCTCGTCCGTCGGTTGGGTTGCGGTGTTTTCAGTTGCCACGGCTGTCAGATTAACTGGATAACTGCCTTTGCCGGGATAATCCAATAAATCTCGCTGTCGCTCATGGCTCTCGCGCTGGCTGATCTTCTCGATGAAAAAGACGTGGCGTTGCAATTGCGCGCACGGAAACAGGCGAACGCCTTGCGCGAGATCGTCCAGTTGCTGACCGCGAATGGCAAGATCGACCATCCCGAAAAATTTCTCGATGCGGTGCTCGCGCGCGAGCAGGCAAACCCCAGTGTGGTGGAGCACGGTGTCGCATTTCCACACGCCCGCACCGATTTAGTCGATCGGATTGTCCTGGGCATCGGGCGCAGCCGCGCCGGCGTCCCATTTAGCAAAGGTCAACGGGCGCGCCTTATTTTTGTCATCGGTGTCCCGCAACGGTTGATCAACGATTATTTGATTTGCGTCGGCACGCTGGCCCGGCTCGTCAAAGATGATGTCACGCGAGCGGCCCTGCTTCACGCCAAAACACCGCGGCAACTTCTGGACGCACTTACACCGCGATGAGTAATTCTGTAGAGGCAGGCGTGCGTGCCGCCTGCACTTTTCGCGGTTCGCAGCAGACGCGAACGACGCTACACCGCCACGCGGTTGCCTTCGACTTCGGGCACGCTCACCGCCCGCTTACTCGCGCGATATCGCCAGATCGCAAAGGCGACGAACAAAAGGTCGAGAAGTACAAACGTCGCTACGTAGGTCTCGCCGCCGATGCCAAACCCGTAACTGTGCAACCCTTTCCCGAGAACAAAGTTCACTCCGTACCAGGCCATTAGCACGGCGAGAAAGCAAACCACGCTCGCCACGACGAGGCCGAATTCCGTCCACCAGCCTGCAAGCCGGCCGTGCAAGGTCAGGATGTAACAGAGCAGCGCGATCAACGCCCATGTTTCCTTCGGGTCCCAACCCCAGAACCGTCCCCAGCTGTAATTTGCCCACACGCCGCCGAGAATCGTGCCCGCTGCCAGCAAGAGCACGCCAAGCTGCAACACGCGATAAAGCCAGAAATGCATCGGCGCATCCGCGCGCGCCGCGCTCGGATTGAGCGCGTATCGCCAGAGCAAAATGTGCCCGAAGCCCATCGCGAGCGCGAACGCCGCGTAGCTCAACGTGATCGTGAGCACATGAATGGTCAGCCAAAAATTGTCGCGCAACACCGGCACGAGCGGGTCGATGCTCGACGGCATCGCGATCGGCATTTGATGCACTAGCAACAACGCCACCAGCGTGACCGGCAACGCCGCCAGCAGATAAACCGGCGTACGATAGCGCGCGAAAAAGATCATCCCGAAAAACGACACTGCGAACGAGACCCAGATGATCGACTCATACATGTTCGTGACCGGCGGGCGGCCGGCGATCAGGCAGCGCATTACGATTCCGCTCGCGTGAAACGCGAGACCAAGGATGACAATCGCCACACCCGTCAATTGCAGCGCGCTGACTCTGCTCCCGGACGCTTCGCTCGGCGAAGTCCCGAATGCTTTCGGGGTAGCCGCTGCCCTGTGGGCGGCGCCCGATGCGCGACGCAGATGGGCGAAGAGCAAAAGAAGAAACGCGACGCCATAACACCAGGCCGCACGATAAAAACCGTCGAAGTGGTTGTAGAAATATTCGAGGCGCAATTGTCGATCTTGCGGATAAATCGCCGGATTCAGCTCGCGTAAATTTTCGCGGAGCTGATTCGATGCGCGACTGAACTTAAAACTGTCGCTGTTCGTGTAAGCGGTGGCCAGCGTTTGGAGTTGTGTTTGGATCGGCGCGAACTGCGTGTCTGTGTAGTACCGAGAAAATTCCGGTGGCACCACCCAGGCGTCGGTTTCGCTCTTCGAGGCCGGCACGATCAAGAAGGCGCTTCCGTCCATTACGTGCGCGAAAAGCGCGAGCCGTTCGGTCACGTTCATCACTTCCTGTTGCAAGCGATCGAGCGGTTTCTCCGCTTTGCGCAGCGCGTGCGCCTCGTTCGCGAGCCGGTTCAACTCTGGCAGCGCCGTCAGTTGCGCGAACGAAAATCTTCCTTGCGTTTTGTCGAGCCCGAGCTGCTCCTTCAATTTACCAAAGGACACCAGTACCATCGGCTCGTTCTTCCAATCGTGCGTCTCCAGCAGGGCCGACAAAACGAAATCATTCGGTGTCCATTTCCGGCCCGCTTTGTCGGTATATCTCGATCTTCCCGTGATCCGGATTAGCGTCTCCTTGGCAAATGTGTCCAACGGCTTGCGGCGTCCACCATCCTGAATGGCGAGCAACCCAAATTGCTTGTAATCCAGCCCGCTCGTGTCCGCCGCCATCCCACCATCGCGGGACTGGGCGCGACAAACTTCGCCCGCAAAAAAGAGAATCAGGAACGCAGGAATCCAGGAAAAATTCTTCAAGGGACCAACCTTATCCCGGCGCAGCGGTTTTCACAATTCTCGATTCGCGCAGCATACCCGCGCCTCACATGTTCGCTGTCGCGCCGGGCGAAACCGTCTCACCAAGGAGCGGCGGTCTCAAGTCCGCCGTCGCGGCTGATACTGTCGAGCGTAGAGATTCAGAAAAAAGTTGAGCCAAAGATGAACACAGATTTTCACAGATTTGTTTTTCCTGCTTTCCAGATTCGTTCCTCTGTTAACCACAGATTACGCGGATTGATGCGGATTTTATTTTCCGCCTCTTCGCAGGCAGATTGATGATGTGGAAAAAGAGGCCGGGCCGCGTGCAATCGTTCATCTCGATATGGATTGCTTTTATGCTGCGATTGAGGTGCGCGAGCGGCCGGCGCTTCGCGGCAAACCGGTCGGCGTGGGCGGGGCGCGCGAGCGGCGCGGCGTGCTAACGACGTGCAATTATGAAGCGCGCAAGTTCGGCGTGCGCTCGGCTATGCCGACTTTTATGGCGCTGCAACGCTGCCCGAATTTGATCGTCTTGCCGCCCCGGTTCGATGTTTATCGGCGCGAGGCGGCGGTGATTCGCGGAATCCTGCATCGGTTCGCTGCGCTGATCGAACCGCTCTCGCTCGATGAGGCTTATCTCGATGTCACAGCGCATCCGGGAGAGCCGGGGGCGCTGGCACAGATCATCCGGGACACGATTTTCCGTAAGACCAAGCTGACATCGTCGGCCGGGATCGGCCCGAACAAATTGGTCGCGAAGATCGCGAGCGATCTCAATAAACCGAACGGCCAGTTCGAAGTGAAACCGGAGGAAGTGCCGGAATTCATGGAGAAACTGCCGGTGCGCAAAATCTGGGGAATCGGTCCGGTCATCGAGAAAAAGCTGGAACAGCTGCAGATCACAACCTGCAAAGAATTGCAGGGTCTGTCGCGCGTCGAGCTGCAAGAGTTATTCGGGAAATTCGGCCTCGAGCTGTACGATCTCTGCCGGGGAATCGACCAGCGTCCGGTCGAGCCGGACCGGGAACGGAAGTCACTTAGCACGGAAGAAACATTTCCAATGGATCTCGAAACGTTGGAGCAATGCGCAGAGCGGCTGGAACAATTATTCGAAGAGCTGATGGCCGAGCTCGCGCAAAAAACAGCGACCCGGGCGGTGGCGAAGATCTTCGTAAAATTAAAGTTTAGCGATTTCACTCGAACAACCGTCGAACGCGCCGGATTAATACCGTCGCTGACCGAATTCCGAACGTTGTTGGCCGAAGCGTTCGCGCGCACCGGGAAAGCGGTGCGCCTGATGGGGGTCGGCGTCCGTTTTGCCGCTCTCGAGCCGACGAAGGAAGCGCAGTTGCGGCTCCTTTGATTTTCACTGATAAAGTTGCCGGTGACTTCGGCGCTTCGCGGAAACTCATTCTTAACGCGTTTGGGTCGGTGGACGGCGGAATTGGTTTTGGTTTTTGTCGGTGTTTACGCCGCGTTTTGGCTCAACAGCTATCAGCAACATCAACAGGAGGCTAAACGACGCGACCAGATCCTGGCCTCGCTCGAGCAGCAATTGAAGGAAGGAATCGACAGCGCGAAAACAGAGGGCGCCAAACAAGATCGACAAGTAGCGGAGTTCCGTCGCGCGCTGGCAGCTGGCGAGATGCCGCAGATCCACGCATTCGCCTTTGCCTCGGATTACAGTGCGACCGATATCGCGACATTGCTCCAATCCGGCGGCATCGAGTTACTCGATGTCAAAACGCTTACCTCGCTGCGCGACCTGGAATCCATCATCCGCGGCGGCCTAAGCCGCATGGCACATTACGAGAAATTAAGCGACGAGCTGATTGCGCCGAATCTCGATCAGGACATTTCCTTTTTTTACGATCCAGTCACGAAGACGCTGCGAAAACGCTTCGAGAAATATCCGGAAGCGTTAGACACAGCAGCCAGCTTCTTTCATGAATTGGAAAGGGCGCAAAGCGAGTTGCTAAAACAAATCCAAGCCGAACGGCGGCGGCATTAAGCGGCAAGTCGATCAGGAAGTTAGGAATCCAGGATGGACACATCGATGGGCGGCGTGCTTACATGGCTCCGGAGCGAGGCGCATCCCGACTTCATGGACGCGTTCGCGCCTGTCTGTTCGCCCCCGCCGGTTACTGACACTTGTGCTAGCTCAGCAGGCGCAGGTCAGGTACGCCTGAGATTGCGCAACTCGTTCAGGACAAAATTGCCGATTCGCCTGCCGCGGTTGCGCAAAGATCGCCACGCGCCAGTGTCAACGAAATAGGTCAGAAGGATGCTATCCCGCGTTTTCACTTTCGGTCCGACCGGATCGGCGGAATGCCAGGTATCTCTTTCAACGGCGAAGGCGTAGCCGGTGTTGGGCGCGAAGGGCATCTGTTTTTTCTTCGGCTTTTTGCCGTCAGGCAGCACCTCGTGGAAAATGGTGCCAACGTGTGTCGTCGAGTCGTCCGGCGGCAGATAAAGCTGAACCGTGATCCCTTTCCAGAGGCTGTCAGTGTGCTTAAAAACGCGGTATCCAGGAATGTCGCGGGTCAGGATTGGAACGGGATACATCCGCACCTTCGCGAAGTTCACGCCGAACCGACGCTTAAGTCCGGGCGCGAGCCGCTCCATGAAAGCCGTTTCCAGTTCTTTCGAACGAAGAACGCGGCTGGCCACGTCCCAAATTGCACGCTTTCCGGGTTGGAAGTGCCGAATGTACTCGGGAAATAAATCGATCTTGGTGCGCGTCGGCTTTCCGTCAGGCCTGATGCTTCCCATCTTGGTTTTTCCCGACATTGCCCGGTAATCGCTCGCCGCCGGCATTGCGCGAAGCATCGCCGCGTAAAAATTGTCCGGGAAAACGCGATCGAGGCTCAAATGATGGAACGGCAGATCATCGGCGCATGCCCTTTGCGTCGATTCCACCACGAAATCGATCAAATTTTTAACTGACCACGAATCATCCATCGATTAAAACACTAGAGTAATGCGCGGAAACTTTACGGTCACGATTTTGTTTATAGCCGTAAGCGGGCTCAAAGCGGCCGAGTATCCAACCCCCACCGAAGGCGATTACACGATTCGCTATTTCAAATTCGCTTCGGGCGAGACGATGCCAGAGTTGCGGTTGCATTATCGGACGCTCGGAAAGCCGGATAAGGATGCGCAGGGCAAAACGCGTAACGCGGTCCTCATCATGCACGGGACGACCGGCAGTGGCGCGCAATTTATTCGGCCGGAATTTGCCGGAGAACTTTTTGGCAAGGATCAGCCACTGGACGCGACCAAGTTTTTCATTGTGCTCCCGGACGGGATTGGTCACGGCAAATCGAGCAAACCGAGCGACGGCATGCATGCGAAGTTCCCGGGCTACGGGTACATCGACATGGTGGAGGGGCAGTATCGATTACTGAACGACGGACTCGGCGTCAATCATGCCCGCCTGGTGATGGGCACCTCGATGGGCGGCATGCACACCTGGCTCTGGGGCGAGGCGCGTCCCGATTTCATGGATGCGCTCATGCCGCTGGCGAGTTTGCCGACACAGATTTCGGGACGCAATCGCGCCTGGCGGCGCATCATCATCGACGCAATCCGGAACGATCCGGCGTGGAACGGCGGGGAATACAAAACACAGCCGCCAAGTCTGCGCACCGCTGCGGAAATGCTTTGGTTCATGAGCAGCAACCCCGTCTTGCGACAAAAGGAAACACCGGCACTCGCTAAAACGGATGAAGTGCTCAACAAGTTCGTTGCCGATTACATGAAAACCGACGACGCGAACGACGTTCTCTACGCAGTCGAAGCGTCACACGATTACGATCCCGGTCCGAACCTGGAAAAAATCAGCGCCCCGTTGCTCGCGATTAATTCGGCAGATGATCTGATCAATCCGCCCGAGCTCGGCATTCTCGAACACGAGATCAAGCGCGTCCGGCACGGAAGCGCCGTTGTCATTCCTTTCAGCGACAAGACGCGCGGACATGGAAGTCATACCATCGCGATGCTTTGGAAAGACGAGTTAATGAAACTGCTGAAAGAAACAGAGCATTAAACCGCGGATAACGCGGATGGAGACGGATTTGCAGGGAACGCTGTTAGGCTTCTCCATTTTGTGTTGGGGAAGCGAGCCGCTTCCCCTACAGGAATCGCGCTGGTGCAATAGCGGCTCCTGCCCACGGCCGCCGTCCAATGAGGAAATGGTGATTCCCAGTTGACATACATATACGCTTATCCGTATATGTGCTGGTAAATGAAAAAGCTTCGCCAAAGCGAGCCAGCGCTGCTCTTCAAGACATTGGCCGATCCGACACGGTTGCGCTTACTGAATCTCCTTGCCTGCGGAGAGACCTGCGTCTGTGAATTAGCCGACACACTCCGTGTCGTTCAGCCGAAGGTGTCACGACATCTAGCTCGACTAAAGCGAGCGCGCCTGGTGGATGCGCGCCGCAGCGGCAAGTGGACGCATTACCGCTGGTCGCAGCACGGCGATCCACTCGTGCAGCGCGTCCTCGAAGGGTTGCGCCAATGGATGGCGAAAGACGACGCGATGAATGGCGAACGCCACCGGCGCAGAAAAGTTTGCTGCCGAATTGGTCGAAGGAAACCAAAGAGAAACTAGAGCTCATGAAGACGAACGAATTCATCTCCGAATTGCGCGTTGCGCCGCAGAACCGATTGCTTTTTATCGATGCCAACGGGAACCAAGTCCACGCCGGTTATCATCTGACAGAATTGAAATCAGCTTCCACCGATGCAGTCGATTGTGGCGGACGGGTCAACCATTGGCCGGAAACAATTGTGCAACTTTGGGTTCCGGCCAGCCCCGGCGATGATTACATGACGAGCGCGAAATTCCTGAAAATCTTCGACAAAGTGCGCGGTGTGATCCCGCTGAAGTTTGACGCGGAGATTCGCGTCGAATACGGCGGCGAAAATTTCTTTCCATTGACATATCACGTTCGCGCAGTCACGCGCGATCAAAACACGACGCGCGCGTTCCTGGCGCCGCCACAGACGACTTGCAAGGCGAGCGACCGTCGCGCCGCAGCTTCACCAGCGACAGAAGCACAATCGTGTTGCGCGCCGCAGCGCGAGTCGTGCTGTGCGGCCTAACGCCGCGCACAAACGTTTAAGATCGACATCGGCAGCTCGGCTTCTTTGAATCGGCGCAATGAAGCGCATCGCTGCCATCCTTACATCGATAATCGCGTCGTGCATCTTCGCGCAAAATCAGCTGCTATCGCAAAGCCCGGCCGACTTTGATGTGATCATTAAGGGCGGGCTGGTTTACGATGGGACAGGCAGCGAACCGCGACATGTCGATGTTACCATTCGCGGGGATCGGATTGTTGGGATTGGCGATTTCGCCGCAGCGCACGCGAATACAATTGTCGATGCCAACGGACTGGCGGTCGCGCCCGGCTTCATCAACATGTTGTCGTGGTCAACGGAGTCGTTGATCGAAGATGGGCGATCGCAGAGTGAGATTCGCCAGGGCGTGACCACCGAGATCATGGGCGAAGGCGAATCGATGGGCCCGGTGAACGATCGGATTCGCGAGCACATGCTGCGCGAGCAGAAAGACATCCATTACGAGATCAAATGGAACACGCTCGCGGAATATCTGCGCTACCTCGAAGCGCGCGGCGTCTCGTGCAACATTGCCTCGTTCATTGGAGCGACAACGATTCGCGAGTACGTGATCGGGTTCGAAGACAAAGCGCCGACAGCGCAGCAGCTCGATCGAATGCGCGAACTCGTTCGTAAGGAAATGGAAGCGGGCGCGCTTGGAATCGGCACATCGCTCATTTATCCGCCGGCGTTTTATGCGAAAACCGATGAGTTAATCGAGCTGTGTAAAGTGGCGGCGAAATATCAGGGCAAATATATCTCGCACATGCGCAGCGAAGGAAACCGGCTGGTTGAAGCGCTCGATGAGTTGATCCGGATCAGCCGCGAAGCGGGAATCCCAGCGGAGGTTTATCACATCAAGGCCGCTGGCCAACAGAACTGGTCGAAGATTGACAGTCTCCTTTCACGGATCGAAGCAGCGCGCAAAGAGGGACTGAAAATCACGGCCGATATGTACACGTACACCGCCGCCGGAACTGGGCTCGACGCTTGTTTGCCGCCGTGGACCGAAGACGGCGGTTATCCCGCGTTGTTCAAGCGGCTGCGCGATCCGGCCACACGCGCAAAAATCGCAGCGCAGGTCAAAACGCCCACCAATGAATGGGAAAATCTTTATCTTGCCGCCGGTTCACCCGATCACATTCTCCTGGTCGGCTTCAAATCGGACAAACTCAAACCGCTCACCGGCAAATCGCTTGCCGAAGTGGCAAAGATGCGCGGCAAAGATCCGGTTGAAACGATCATGGAATTGATCGCGGAAGACGAGTCGCGCATCGATACGATTTATTTCCTGATGTCGGAGGAGAACATCAAAAAAGAAATTAAAAAACCGTGGATCTCGTTTGGCTCGGATGAAGCGTCACAAGCGCCGGAAGCCGTCTTCCTAAAATCGAATCCCCATCCGCGCGCTTACGGAAATTTTGCGCGAGTGCTCGGAAAATATGTGCGCGATGAGAAAGTTATCCCGCTCAACGAAGCGATCCACAAACTAAGCGGATTGCCGGCGACCAACCTCGGACTCGATCACCGCGGTTTCATCAAAGAAGGCATGTCCGCCGACTTGGTCGTGTTCGATCCAGCCACGATCGCCGACCGTGCGACCTTTGAGAAGCCACATCAATACGCAGTCGGCGTGAAGCATGTTTTCGTAAACGGAGTGCAGGTACTGAAGGACGGTGAGCACACCGGCGCGAAACCGGGTCGCGCGCTTTGGGGACCCGGAAGGAGATAGATGGATCGGCCGCTCCGTCGGCGATGTCAATTATTTGCGGCTTCGCCGCCTAATCTGTCATCGAGCTCGCCGATGGACGAGTCCGTCCGACTGGCGGACAAGGGACTGCTCGATCCACCACACACGCGCTGTGAGGCCCCGGAAATTGCAAGGGGGTTTCAATACAAGTCGGCATCGCGCGAACTGCGACGGTCCGAGAGCGGCGTCTACAATATGATTGCGCTCTGGTTGAAAACGGAGCGCGCGGGGGCGAGGTTTATGTCTCGATGGATCCGATTCGCAGTATCAAATTGAGCTGGTTGCACGGAGCGTTGCATGACGTGACGCAAGAATTGGCGCATTCGCGATTTTCCTTCGCGCCCCACCGTTGGCGACCGGCAATTAACGCCTATCGCTGCAAAAGTTGTATCCGTATTTGCGTCGATCTTGCCGGTGTGGACCGGTCGCGGATCGATCTGACGGTCGAGCCCCTACGCGTGGTCATTCGCGGCTCGCGCGACGTGCCGGAGCCGACCCACGCGGAGGGGCGCGCGATGCAGTTGTTGGCAATGGAGATTGATTACGGGCCGTTCGAACGCGAAGTGCATTTGCCAGCAGAGGTGGAAATCGAAGAGGTCCACGCTGAGCAACGCAACGGGTTGCTTTGGATTTATGTGCCGTTGAAATCATGAGTGAGGAACAAATCAGCGCGTTGCAGCAAGGAAGCGGCCCGAAGCCGGAAGGGGCAGGCGCAGTGGCAGGGGCCGGGATGGACGATGAATCGCTGCCACTAATTCCGGAGACGCTTTCGATCCTGCCGGTGCGCAGTTTCGTGGTTTTTCCGGGAACGATTGTGCCCCTCAACGTCCAGCGGCCCGCATCGATCAAGTTGCTCGATGAAACGCTGCCCCTGACGAAGGTCATCGGGCTGTTGACGCAGCGGGATGAGAAGAAGGAAGACCCGGAGCCGCAGGATCTTTATTATGTCGGCACAGCCGCGCTCGTACTCAAGCTGCTGCGGCAGGCGGAAGACCACGTGGTCGTCCTTGCCCAGGGGCTGCGCCGATTTTCCATTCGTAAGATCGCCGCGACGCATCCGTTTTTGCGTGCGGAAATCGATCTGCCAAAATCCGTGTCGCCGCCCGCCAGTAAAGAATGGGAGGCGACTTTCAGGAATTTGCGCGATTCGGCGGCGAAACTCCTCGAGCTGACGGCGGATGCGCCGGAACAAGCGCGCGCGATGGTGCTCAGCATCGATAGCCCGGAACAACTGGCCGATTTTCTGGCGCCAAATTTGAACGTCAGCGTCGGGCAAAAGCAGGCGATTCTGGAAGAGCTCGATGTAGAAAAACGGGTGCGCGCGGTGCAAACGAGCATCTCGGCGCAGCTCGAGATCGCGCAAATTCAACAGAAGCTCCAAAAGGATGTGCAGTCGCAATTTTCCGATGCCCAGCGGCGCGCCTATTTGCGCTCGCAGATCAAAGCGATCCAGCATGAGCTGGGCGAAACGGATACCGGCAGCGAAGAACAGATGCAGCAATTGCGCACTCGGCTCGAGGAAGCGAAGCCGCCCGCCGAAGTGCTGGCGCAAGCCGAGCGCGAATTAAAACGGCTCGATTTTATTCCCACGGCCAGCCCGGAGTATTCCGTGATCGTCAGCTATGTCGAGACGATCGCCGATTTGCCCTGGTCGAAATTCAGCGAAGACAATCTCGATCTCGATCAAGCGCAGCAAATCCTCGACCGCGATCATTACGATCTGGAAAAGGTTAAGAAGCGGCTGATCGAGTATCTCGCGGTCCGCAAACTCAACCCAAAAGGTCACGGCCCGATCTTGTGTTTCCTCGGGCCGCCCGGGGTCGGCAAAACCAGTCTCGGTCAATCAATCGCCGATGCGCTTGGCCGCAAATTCGCGCGGATCAGTCTCGGTGGCATGCGCGACGAAGCGGAAATTCGCGGTCATCGCCGCACTTACATCGGTTCGATGCCTGGCCGAATCATCCAGGAACTGCGCCGCGCCGGCACGCGCAATCCCGTTTTCATGCTCGATGAGATCGACAAGATCGGCGCAGATTTCCGCGGCGATCCGGCGAGCGCGTTGCTCGAAGTGCTCGACCCGTGGCAGAACCACGCTTTCGTCGATCGCTATCTCGATGTGCCGTTCGATCTCTCACAGGTCATTTTCATCGCGACCGCGAATTACATCGACGGCGTGCCCGAACCGATGCGCGACCGAATGGAAGTGATCTCGCTGCCGGGTTACACCGAGCGCGAGAAGCTGGAGATCGCCAAGAAATATCTCGTTAGGCGACAACTCGAGGAAAACGGACTCAAGCCCGAGCAATGCGAATGGCAGGAAGATGCCTTTCGCCGGCTCATCACCGATTACACGCACGAAGCCGGAGTGCGCGAACTGGAGCGGCAGATCGCCGCGATCTGCCGGGGAGTGGCGGCGCAGATCGCGCGCGGAAAGCGTGAGCGCGTCACAATCACGCCAGAGCTGGCCTCCGAGATGCTCGGCCCGGCGCGTTACGTTCGCGAGACCAAGTTAAAAACGAGCAAGCCGGGCGTTGTCACCGGTCTGGCTTACACCCCGGCCGGCGGCGAAGTGCTTCACATCGAGGCGACGCGTTATCCGGGCAAGGGCAACGTTACGCTCACCGGTCACATCGGCGAGGTGATGAAGGAATCGGTCCAGGCCGCGCTCAGCCTTGTGCGCAGCCGCGACGGGGAGATCGGCATCAAAGGAGAAGATTTTCGCAACATCGATATCCACGTGCACGTGCCGGCCGGGGCGGTGCCGAAAGACGGGCCATCGGCCGGCGTCGCCATGTTCACTGCGCTGGCTTCACTTTTCAGCAACACGCCGGTGCGTCCAGATGTCGCCATGACTGGCGAAATCACCTTGCGCGGCCTCATTCTTCCCATCGGCGGCTTGAAAGAGAAAAGTCTGGCTGCCATGCGTGCCGGCATTTCGACGGTCATCATTCCGAAGCTGAACGAAAAAGATCTTGTCGATGTCCCGGAAGAGGCCAAGCAAAAACTCAAATTCGTTCCAGTCGAGAATGTCGATGAAGTTTTGAACGTCGCGCTCGAGAAAAAAACGGCGGCGACATCGGCGCAATCAAAAACCGCGAGCTAACTCCCGCCCGCCACCAGATCACCCACGGCGTCTAATGTCCTGCGGACACGAGAGACGTCTCGGGTTTCTGCCTTTTCGGTTTTTGAGGTGAAGGCAGAATCTGTTCGCCGACCGTTTGTTTCCGGTAGGGCTGGAGATAAAACATCATGAAAACGCCGGCGACAATGAGCAGTGACCCGATCCATTTCAATAGCCAGCCCGGGTCCCGCAAGATTTGCACGGTGCTCTGGCCGAGATTGTCGGGATTCCAGGACGCTTGCGACATTTTGTAAGTCAATCCGGTCCATGTCCGCCACCATGCGCCGGGGAAGCTGAATGGATTATTCATCCAGCACGAGCCGGTGGCGGTATCGCCCTCCTCGGTCGAAACGCGCACCGTGCTTTTGAATCCAGCGGGGCTGTCGCTGCCTTCGTTGCGTTTCACTTCAAAATCGAGCAACTCGAGCCCGATCGGCAGCGGAATGGTTTTCCAGCCGTAAGCGATTTGCGTTTCGTTAGGCGAAGTCGGCACCGTGATCTGCCAGCCGGCCGGCACCCATTGCTCGAACCTTTCTCCGTTTTGCTCAATCCGAATGCGGACGCCATCGGGTAAATCGGCGACGGCCGGAGTTCTCTCCGATTTTGCCGGCGCGAAATCCATCCATTGCTCGGCATGCGGCATTACCTTATCGACGTTCAACTGCCAGTCCGCCCAGCCGGTGGTGAGTGGTTTATTGATCTCGATCTGGCCGGTGGAATTCCCGGCCTTGCGCGAAACAAGCTGGTAGGAAATTCCACCATCATCTGCGAGGAAAAGCGTGAGATGATTCGGGGCAGCTTCGCCGGCGAGTGGCATCGTCGGCGGACCGCCGTTGGTGGTTAGTTCGCCGCCGGCCCCATGCGGGTTTGGCTGATCTGGAGCAGGGATGCCTTTACCGTGAATTGTGACAAGCACCGCCGGATTGTTCGGTTGATCACTGAGCGAACTTGGCTGGCCATTCTCGATCCGAAAATCCGGCCAATACTTGTCGATCTTGAGTGCGAACGGCGTGCCGTCGATCACGGTTTCTTTGCCAAGATTCTCCGCGACATCGATTATCGATCGTCTGCCGGCAACAGTTACAACGACGCTGCCGTCGCTTCCGTTTTGCGGCTGCATCAGTTGCACTTTCGCGCCGGTGCTGCCGCCTTTGGCGACGCGTCCGATTTGTTCGTCGGGCGCTTTACTAAAGGCAAAAATTGATTCTTCGAGATCAATTTCATTGACCGCTGCGGCTTTTGATTCGTTAGGCGAAAGAGTGGCCGTGGATGTTGGCGCAACGCCGCGCTTGAGCTCGATGTTCGCGAGTCCCATTCCAAAATTGCCATGCTGCGGATCGTTGGCCAGCAACCAACTTTCGAGATGCTGGTTCATCATCGCGGTGCCGATCGTGAAATGGAGCGCGGGCGCGCCGCCGTCAGCGAGCGGTTTCGGATTTAACTTTCCATCGAGCGCCGGCGCGTAATCCGTCACGCTCAAGCGCGCGCCGGAGGCGAGCATACCGAGCGCGCGCGGGTGATTCGCATCTGGCGGATGATGCAAAAATTCCGAGTTAAAACCTTTGACGTTTCCATCCACGTCATGAACGCGCAGCTGATGTTGATCGACGAGCAGGCGGTTGGTCGGCGGCTCACCTTTAAACAACGTGATTGTGCCCTCGACGCCCCAGATCCGTCCGATGAGCGAGCCAGTGAGCAACGTGATGATTCCGAGGTGAGTGATGAGAAATGCGACGTGATGTTTGCGCCACGGCCAGCGCGAGAATGCGGAAACCGTCAAGTTTGCGCCGAGCAAAATGAGCCAAATGTTGAACCAGGGCGCGCCGTAAACGTAGGCGCGCGCCACTTTCGCATCGAAGCTCGATTCGTAGATTGTGCCCGCAATCGCGGCAACAATCAGCACCGCGAGTAAAACGACCGCGAGCTTGAGCGACGCAAAGAATTCGAAGATCGGATTGCATTGCCAGGCTCGCCGCGGGACGAGCCCGTCCGACTGGCGGACCGGTTGCTCGGATGAATTCGAATTGGTCATGCCAGGATCGACATCTTCCGCGAGGATGACGCTGCATTCAAGGTTCGAACACAGACCCAGGAAGCGGCGTCTTCGTCTCCGGGGAGCATCCCGCAGTCGCGGGATGTTCCCCGGATCACTTCGTCAGCGCGGCACGAAATTCTCGGACATGTTCCGCAAACTGCGGCGGCGCGAAATTCTCGCGCAGACGCATGTCTTCATGAAGCAAATTAAGTTCACTGTCGATCGTGAGCGGTACGCCGCGATTTTGCTTGAGTGCGGCGGAAAGACGATCGAGCGCGAGCACAACTCGGCGCGCACGATACCAGAGCGTTTGCGCGGATGTTTCTTTGGTGACGACGAATTCTGAATCAGTCGCAACGAGCGCGCGCAAGATTGCCATGATCGAGTCGATGTTTGGATTCCAACTGGGCGCGCGACGCGCCAAATCATCCGCTTGCTTTTGCACCGGTTCGAGATCGGAAGAAGCTGGTTCGGAAATCTTCGATAAAGCAGGCTCAGCCGCCGTCGCCTTCGCGAGTAGCCATGCGAGCGCGTTGGCAGTTTCCTGCATATCGGCCGCAGGATCAGAATCGGTCCGGGACCGCCACGCCGCTTCGCGCAAAGCAACGGCCTGACCGGTGAGCCAGGCGCGCGGGCCGATCCACGGATCATCGTCGCGCCAATGTTTCGGCTCGTTTAGGGATTGGCTGTCGAGCTCAAACACAAGCGTGGGATGGCCGGCTTTCAAAAGATCGTTATCGATATTTTGATGACAGGCGACGCAAGTGTTGGCGCGGACATAGAGGCTGCGCAGGTCGCGCATCCCCGCGGTAACGCGCATTGCATAATTCCAGTCGGCTCGCGTGTGTCCGCGCAACCAGGAGCCAGCCGCGCCGTGACAACTTTCGCAGGAAACGCCTTCGTCGGCGTGCGCGGTGGAGGCGAGCCGCTTTGGCGCGACGGACTGAAATGGTGAATGACAAACGGTGCAGCGCGCGCTCGATTGCGCTTCGCCAATTCCAATGGTTTCCGCGATCCGCGCCGAACGGGCATCGAGCAAAATGGCAAGAGAGCGCATATGAAAATCCTCGCGCGACCAGGTGATGTATTGGCTGCGCTTTTCGCCCGCTCCGCCGTGACAACTGGAAGATTTGCACCCGACTGCGCCGATGAAGAGCGCGCCCTCCTCGCGCGTTTGTTTTATTTCTTTGGCGCAGACTTCAGCGCAAGCCGCAATTATGAGGAAGCAAAACCACTGGGTTTGGAATCGCAACACACGGCGAGATTAACACCGGCGCAGCGATGAATTCCACGACAAAGGTGGAACGCGTTCTCCGAACGCGTTGTTAAGTCAGGCGCCGTAGGCGCATATATTTAAAATCGTCTTCGGAGAAGCCGATCCACCTTGGACGATCTACTTCAATTCGTCCACGCCTTCCAACGTTTGCGGACCGGTTTGGTGTAACGGTGGATGTCGATGTTCCTGGCGCGATCGACGCCTTCCTTCACCGCTTCGGCCGAGTCTCGGTATTTTTCTTTGATCGATTTGAAAAACGGCCAGAGGAAAGGCAACGAAAGAAAACCCCAGGGCACGTTTCCCAACGAAGGTTTCACCTCGATTTCCTTCTCCTCGGCGCTGGAGGAGTAACGAATCGCCAATCCGATGGCTAGGCCAACGGCGAGCGCGCCCAAGATGGTGGGCACGGGGTTTTCGCGCAGGAAAAATTCAGTGCGCTGGCGGGCCATGCCCGCTTTTTCTTTCGTCTGCGCCCAAGTGTCGCCGGCCGCCGTCGAAACTCTGTGCGCGGTGCGCCGCAAACGGCCTTCCGCTTCGGATGAAGTTTGCTCTTCACGCGCCTGCATCGACGCAGCCAACAGTTCCTCTTCCTCAAATTCATCGCCGTTTGGATTCATCATATTAATGATTCGCAATTCGTCGCCGATTTGCGCCTCTCATTTGTTCCTCACGTCCACCGATTAAACCAAACTCGAAATAATTAGGCGGACGAGCGACCCCCAGCTACAGCACACACGGCCGAAACCAGGAGCGTTTATCGAAATTGGGGGTAATCTCCCGGCCCGTCAACAGCCAACCGATTGCTCCCAGGATCAGACTTTCAAACGTTCAACACAAGAGTCGCTGATAGGCGGCGTGAATCTCGTCATTCGCGACCACGAAGATCACCTGGTCGATCTCGTCGTTGTTTGTCAGGAAATCTTGAGTTGTTTCGACGGCAATCTTTGCCGCTTCAATAATTGGATAGCGGTACGCGCCGCAACTGATCGCCGGAAACGCAATGGTCTTCACCGAGTTTTCGAGCGCGAGGCGGAGTGAGTTTTGGTAACAGTTCGCTAGCAGTCCTGGTTCGCCGCGACGACCTCCGGTCCAGAACGGGCCGACGGTATGGATGACAAAACGCGCGGGCAAATTGTATCCGGGAGTGATTTTCGCTTCACCAGACTGGCAGCCGCCAAGTGTGCGACATTCGGCGAGAAGCTCCGGTCCAGCGGCGCGATGGATGGCGCCATCGACTCCGCCGCCGCCAAGCAACGTCGTATTGGCCGCGTTCACAATTGCATCGACATCGAGTGTGGTGATGTCGCCGCGGACGAGGTCGATCTTCATATCCACATTTTTCTTCACGAAACGGGTTCCCAAAAATGACAAAGCGCCAATAACGAAGGACGAACGAAACCCGAATGCTTCAAATGACGAAACTCCCGGCGGAGCGCTTTTTGTCATTCGGATTTTGTCATTCCTTCGGCATTCGATATTCGTCATTCGTCATTGCTTCGTCACTGAAGCTTTCACGGCGCGAGCCGGTCGATTAGCCACTCGCCGTTCGCTTGCAACGTATAACGAAAGCGATCGTGCAAACGATTTGGACGTCCCTGCCAGAATTCTATAATTTCCGGCTTCACGCGGTAACCGCCCCAACATGGCGGCAACGCGATCGGTTTTTCGGCAAAACGCTCGGTCATTTCCGCCATGCGCGCGTCGAGCACGCGGCGCCCATCGACCACTTCACTCTGACGCGAGGCCCATGCGCCAAGCTGACTGCCGCGCGGGCGGGAATGAAAATAACCCTCGGATTCTTCGCGCGACGTTTTCTCAGCCGCACCGCTGATCCGGATTTGGCGATCCAGTTCGATCCAATAAAAGGCAAGCGCGGCGTACGGGTTGGCCTCGAGCTGTTTCCCTTTTTCGCTTTCATAATTTGTGAAAAAGACGAAGCCGTCCTGATCGAATCCTTTCAATAAAACAACGCGCACTGAGGGCCTTGCATCTCGCCCGGCCGTAGCGAGGCTCATAGCGTTGACGTCGCGAATGCCTGCTTCGATCGCGGCGGTGAACCAGTTTGCAAATTGCTTGATCGGATCAGGATCGAGATCGCGACGGCGCAAGCCATCGGCGGCGTGTTCGTAGCGCGAAGAACCCGGATCATGCGGTGTCTCTGACATCTAACCGCACAATATTCGCCAGATCGAGATTGTCGATCTTGCGCTTCGTTAGGCGGCGTTGGCCTGAATCCGGTACGGTTCGCCCGCGCGCAACGGCGAGCGCGCGGAAATTTCCCAGCCGATCATGGCGCGTTTGCGGATCGGGTCCCGGCGATAATCCCCGAGGACACTGGTCTCGCGAGTAACACGGTGACACGGGATGATGAAGGCGATCGGATTGCACCCACGGCGCTACCGACCGCGCGCGACGCGCCCGGGGAACGATCGCCGCCGAGAGTTGACCGTAACTGGTGAGCGAGCCAGCTGGCACGCGCAGGAGCGCCCGCCACACGTGCAGCTGAAACGGCGTGCCGCGCACAAACGCACCCAACTTCGGACGCGATTGATTTTGCGGCCGCGCGAAAAATCGTCGCCGATAATTCTTTCGCGCGTTGATCGGTGCGGTGCAATTTCGCGTCCGGCCACTCATTAGCGAGAAGGTCCCGCGCGCCGTTGCGACCCTGACCATCGACACACGATAAACGAGAGATGCCGCGCGAAGTCTCGCCGATGAGCGCTTCACCGGACGGTGTCGTGGCGAAACCATATTTGATTTCGATGGCGCCGCCGCCGTCCTTCATCTCACCCGGCGAGGCGGCATCAAGCGCGACGCAGAGGTCGTGCAATCGTCCGGGACCGGACAAACCCGCGTTTAATGCAGCGTCGCGCACGGTCTCGCCGTTGCGCCAAAGCGCCTTCACATGTTCGAGCGTGAGACATTGCAAGAAATCTTTCGGGTCACACCGGCCCACGCCGAAAAGAGCCGATGAAAATGGACGGGACTGACCCCAGCGTTGCGCGCCAGCTGGGTCAGATCGGGTTGCTCAGTATGATGTTGATCCAGAGCGGATCACGGTTGCCACACGTTCGTAGTCGTTCATGATGGAATTCCGACATCGCGCACGTCCCGCGCCGAACCGGTTCTTGCTGCGATTTTTGAAGCTATCGCAGAGTTGCCAGATGCGCGAAACGAATATCGCAATCAGCCCAAGCGAATGATGCGTTCCAACTCGCGCGTTGCGCCCGCGATCCCCTGCGCGATCGTCCTGGTAGCTCCCAGACCGCCAATTCAAGCATCTGCGCGCCGACCTCTCACGGCGGCACGCAAACGCCCTCGAGCAATCCAATCTTCCTGCTCCGCGGCGGTTGCGTTTTCGTCAGACGAGTGGCTGTTCCAGTAACAATAAAATACGTGGAGCGGCATGCCATTGTCATCGATGAGAGCGAACGGGCAAGTTTGCGCCGTCGATCGCGAGAAGCTGCAGGCCGTTGTCGCGTTCTCCCTCGCCCGTGTTTCACCAGTATTCTTCGCTCTGCAATCCTTCCTTGAAACCTCGCCCCATTGGTCGAACAGTCTTCATCCCGAAGCGCTCCAAGATTTCGCACAAATCTTGGAGTCTACCGAAGGTTCACTACTTTTTATCACCTACAGTTTGCAAGTCAGTGACTTTATGGGGAATCAGTTTGCAAGACAGAACGACGAACGGTCTCAAAGTCAGTATGGCAACCTCCAAGCAAGAGCCGGATGGCGGCACGACTGTGATGTTGCTCAGACGTGCCCTCACCAGCCTCGTCGTGGTGCGTCGCTACTTAAAGCGCCGACCATCTCGGCGACTGAAAGCCCTGCATCATCCCAAATTCAATTGATCGTGCCGCTTTTCCAGCGGGAACTGCCGGATATTCCTACATTCTTTGCTCGCATCATAAAGTGTTTATAAAGAACTATTAAACACCGATTTCACAAAACTGGCGGCAAATAAACGTCGGATTTTCTTACAGTTTCGTGAAGAGTGAGGATTGGGCAAACGAACCAAAGTAGAAGATTCGTTATCTGCGTATTCATCTGTTTCAGAGCCACTTGTAGCATGCGGCACAGCCGATTATGAGAATGTAAAATGTCGTTGGCGCGGACCCTGCTATCTTTTCGTCATACCTATAGAAACCTCTCAACAAGGCACAAAAATATGAAACCAATGAAACCATTAAAATACACTTTATTGCTGGTGGGACTATGCATCGGGATGACCTCCCTCGCGAGCGCCATCCCCATACCTCCTTTCGAATTCGGGGAGAACGGCACGACGGGTCCGGGTAACGATATACGTAAAAATGGAACCGGAATCGGTGGTGATAATGGAAACAATGAACCCAATAACTTTTTCCGTCTGCAAACCGTCGTCGGTTTCTATAATGCTAATACCGTAAACCCCCTTCTTCCGACGCCGATAGAAGCTGGCTTCCAGAATACGGGCACGGGTACGATTTCCGTAACCGGCTTTGACTATCTGGTACTCCACTACGGAGTGGGAACTGGGGGCACACATGGCTCTGGGGGCGGTGTTGAATGCTGGTTTGTCGGAGGGTTGAGCTCGTTTACTATCCCCCAGCTTGGCTCGGGACCGAATGGATTCGGCGGCATCTCGAGCGCGACTCTCTTCAACGGCACCCCCACAACCACTCCGGATGGCGGCACGACCGCGATGCTACTGGGCGGTGCTCTCACCGGCCTCGGTGTAGTGCGTCGCTACGTGAAGCGCTAAACTCAACCTCCAACTAATAAATCGAAGTGGCCGTTCGATGAACGGCCACTTTTGTTTTGTACACGATCAGCGAACCAAACCCGCGCTTTCCTGCCGAGGCAGCCTGCGGGTTGGCGCTGCGGCCCCGCGGGTCGGTCCGCTGGCGGGGCGCAATACTACCTTGATAGTTCTTCGCCTGGTTGGCTCTTGCGCGCAAACAGCGCCTGCTGGCGACGCGCAGAGTGAAGCGATTGTTTGCCGCCGCCAAGCTATCGATCCCGGCAAGAGCCTAATCAACCGGCCGGATGATCTGAGCAAGCTGACGCTGCAACACTTGACTGGCTGCATTGTCATCATCGTAACCCCACACGACCACTTCGAGCATCTGCGCGCCAGTCTCGCGCTGGCCGCGCAGCGCCGCGCGCACACGGCGGCGCGCTGTCCAATCCTCCTCCTCCGCGGCGGCGACATTTTTATAGGATGAACGCGCATCCCAGTAACAGTAAAAGACGTGCAGCGGGGCGCCCCTGTCATCGAAACGGTATGACCGAACGGGCAAATTTATGCCGTTAACCGCAACAAGGCGCAGGCCGTTGTCCCGCTCCATCGTCATGCCGCTGGCCGGAAGGCAGATATCGGGCCGATGATTTTTAACAAACAAGGCAGCGGTGCGTCCCGGAAACCAGCGAAAGAAATACATCATACAGGGATGGCCGTCTGCTGCGTCCCACTTTCCGCCGGCGCCTTCGTTATAGCGAAGCAGGCTTTCGGCTTCCGGTGGGATGGAGACCGATTTGTATCTGCTCTCGGCCACAGGCCACTGCACCGCCCAGCGCGTATTGGGGACGATCTGTTGATGGAGAGTGTACCAAGTTTGAACTCCCGCTTCGGCGAAGCAAATCCAGATCCCGAGGCCTGCCAGCAACGGCCACGGGAGCGGCCGGGGCGCGGAATTTACATCGACATCGGACGATTCGATTGCGGAATTCGAATTACGAAGGAGGATTAAGCAAAGCAGCCAAAGCCCGAGCAAGCAGACAATGAGGATGGTTAAACCGGCAGGGTCGTGCCAGGCTTCGATGGCTTTGGTGCCATTCCTGGCGCCGATCCACACCAGCAGGGCGGTGCGGATCAGATTACAAAAAAACGCTAGTAGCGCCCCGGCTGCCACCAGAAGGATGCGTGGCCGGATCTTAAACGCGTAGAGTTCACCGAGAAAAAGCGAGACCATCAGCGTCGCCTGAAGCGAGCGCACGCCACTGCACGCTTCTTCGATTCCAATTAAACCAGCGCCGACTTGGATGACATTGCCGAGTTGGACAGCAGGAATCCCAACGGCGTTGAGGAGCGCGACATTGATCCCGGTTACGACCCGCATGAGATGTTGCACGATGACTTGTTCGAGATGCGTGGGCCATGGCACCGCTACGAGAAAGAAAACGATCGGAAACGCGAAGTGACGAAGCCAGGGCCAGCCGCCCGCCAAAAAAAGGCAACTTAAAGTCAACGCGATCGCGGTGAGCGTTAACGCCCAACTGATCAAACGCCAATCCGGATTCGCTTCGGCGACGAACCGGAGCGGCAAAAACAGGAACGCGCAAATGACCGCTGCAGCGGTCGCCAAGAGTTGCCCCGGCAGCTTTCGGGGCGCCGGCGCAGGCGCTGGCCGATGTGGCCAGCGCCGCAAAAGCAGGTAAAGCGCAAGAAAAGGAACACTCCAGCCGTAGCCATATTGCGGATTGAGTGACCACTCGGTCTTGAGTTGATGGAGCACCTCGAGCCAAAGCAGCGCAAAAAAAACCGCGGTAGCTAGGCACCGCCACGCAAAAAGTTCCGAGCCGGGCGATTCGTTGAGACGAGCGCGAACAAGCAGGGCTTTCATCTCCGCGGTAGCGTAGCCGCCTGGGAGCAAGTTGCGAGCCTTTGGGATGGCAAGGCGAGACTCTGTCGAGCCAACGAAAGCGATGCGCGTGAGATTGGCAACGTGTGCACCGCATCAGCTTTAAGCCCCCAAATCCCAAGTCCCAACTCCAGAGAGATTCCAAATTCCAAACTTTAAAGATCCAAAGCAGAGCAGGCGCTAGAATTGTTGTAGGGCGAGTCTGTGCCTGCCCCGAAAACTTTCAGGGTTTCACAGAACACTTTGGCTCGGTAATGTCGATGGTAGCGCGAGATTCAGTCTAGCCACGAGAACCCAATTGAATTCGACGGCTCCGCACAACGTCGTCCTACCCAAAGGTTCAACGCTCAACGCGCTAACGTTAGGTGCAGAAAGATCATTGGCGCATTAAGTGTTGGAAGCTGAGCTTCGGTTTGCTCTCTCCTCGTTGAAATGTTGAACTCGTTTGCTTCAACGACACGGGTTGGCTCGGTTAAACCTCACACTCATCATTGGTTCCGTCTGGATCGCAATCTGCAGAGGACGGAGCGTGCAGGCGGCATAGCGCCTGCTTGAAAGTTCAGTCAGGCCAGACAGCGCCATTGCGATAGATGAAAATGCCCCGGCTGTCCAAAGACGAAATCAAAAAATGCATCTTGAGCTTGCTCGGCCTGATCGTTCTTCTGTATTGCTATTCTGCGTTCTTGCTTAGGCCTCTCAATCAGGCACGGGCCCGGATGATAATGACGATGGCCGATCGCGAGGAAAAGCTGGCCGAAGGAAAGAAGACGCTTGAGGTGGCGGCGCAGCTTGAGCAGACCGCACGCAATTCGATCGCAAGATCGACAACGCTCGAGAAGCTCACTCCGGCTGGGGCACCCGTGGCATGGTTTCCGCCGCTTATGAAATCGTTCTTCGCCGCCGATCAGATCGAGATCAGCCACGTCCGCCTCCTCAACACCACGGCGTTGAGGCAATCGGAACTGACGACGTATTCCAAAATGGATTGGGTAATCGACATCCCGCACACCGATTTGTTGCTCCTAGGCCTAAGCATTGCCCGGCTCGAAAATGAACGGGTTTTATCCAACATCACAGGCATCGAAATTCACGCTGTCCAGGACAAGCCGGAATTTCAGTCTGTGACTCTTGGAATCGCCATGATCCTGAAAAAGTAAGAGGTCAATCTGAGCAGGTTCCCTCGATAGCATTTCAGGAAATCACATAGTCGGCGTCGAGCTTTTCTTGATCGGCTTGGTCCCGCTCGTGCCGCGCACCGACGGCTAAGCGGCCAGACCTGCGGACTTGAGAACTGTGGGATCGTTCGCGGGGGTGGATGGGAATGGGACGTGCTAATTCATGCGGGGCGGTACCGATTACAATTCGAGATCATCTCTCTGGTCGCGGCAAAATTGCCTTTTTGAAAAGCCCGAGCCTATCTTTTAAAATCCTTGGAAAAATCCGTTGAAAGAACACAGCGAACGTTCATCAAGCTTGCGCTCGGCATCCCGTGCGGGATCATCTTGTCCGTATTCATTGCTTGGGGCGGGTGCCATGCTTACCAACGCTGGGAAGAACGTCATCTGGTTCACCGCGCGGCTGCCTATCTCAGCGGCGACGATGTTAAATTCGCGGCCTTGAGCGTGCGCAGGGCCTTACAGCTCAATTCAAATAGCGCTCGGGCCATGCGAATCATGGCGCAGATTGCAGAACATACGCGCGATCGGGCCGCTCTCGATTGGAGACGAAAGGTCGTGGAATTGGAGCCGCATTCTACTGAAGATGATTTGGCGCTGGCGGACTGCGCGTTGCAATTTGGTGAGATTAATGCCGCCGGAAGAACACTTGCCAGCATTGATGATGGCGGAAAACAGACAGCCGCTTTTCACGCGACGGTGGCGCGCTTGGCTAAGGCTCGGCAGGACCCAGCCGCAGCGAGAAAGGAATGGGGCGAGGCGGTGCGTTTAGCCCCGAACGACGAATCATACCAAGTGCAGTTTGCGTTTTCTTGCCTTGAACAACCTACTGCGGCGGAGCGCGAACAGGGTCTCGCTCTCCTGGAAAGGCTCCGCAATTCTCGCACCCAGCGGAGTGCGGCCACCCGTTCGCTCATTGTCGATGGCGTAGCGCACCGCCAACCCGTAGAGGAGTTGCGCAGTCTTGCGCGCGATCTACAAAGCTATCCCGAAGCGATCTTCACCGATAAGCTCCTCTACCTTCGTATTCTACGCCAATCATACGATCCTGAATACACCATCTATCTCACAAAGATCGAAAACGAGGCTGCCGTGAAACCGGACGATCTTGCGGGTCTCCTTACCTGGATGAACGCGAATGAGATCAGCATAGTTGCCATCAATTTCGCAAGATCGCTTCCCGAGGGCGCCTTAAGCGCATGGCCGGTTCCATGGGCGATGGCCGAAGCTTACGCGAAAGTCAATGACTGGTCAGCGTTAGAAAGGCTGACCGCCAATTCAAACTGGCAGCAATTTGATTTTCTGCGCCGCGCGTATCTCGCCCGCGCGCTCCGAGCCGAAAACAAGCCTGTGGCGACGGAGCGTGAATGGGCAGGAGCCGTGAAAAATGCTTCGGCTCAATCTCAATCTTTGCTCTTGCTGACGCGGATCGTTTTCGAATGGGGGTGGAAGAATGAAGGGCTTGATTTACTGCGGCAGTTGGCGAAGTATCCCGAAGTCCAATTCGAAGCGCTATATACGCTCTATCTTCAGTACACAAAGGCGGGTGATACACAGGGATTGTACCGGGTGCTTTCGCGGCTGGCCGACATCGATCCCGGAAATCTGAAAGTTCAAAACAATCTCGCGCAGATTTCATTGCTTCTTAACGCCGATCCTGAGCGAGCGCGCAGACGCGCAGCTAATCTTTATCGTAAAGAGCCTTCCAATGCGGCGTATGCGTCCACTTATGCTTTTTCTCTCTACGCACAGGGCGATGCCAAAAACGCATTAAAGGTCATGAGCAGACTTCGGGAGGATCAACTTCAGGAGCCCCCACTCGCCGCCTACTATGGCATCTTTTTGGCTGCGAGCGGGGAAAAGGCGAAAGCGCGCGAGTATCTTGAGCTTGGAAGACAAACGCAACTGCTCCCCGAAGAAAAGACATTGCTCGACCGCGCAGAGGCGGCCTCGAAATAAGATGGGTCAGAGGCAGCCTCCGGTCCACAGGGGCCTATGATTCGGCGGGACAGGGGTTCGCCACGGCGACCGTCCTTCTGCGGGGATTAGCTGTTCAGCCGCCATCGCCAAAGGCTACAGCGAGCCAGGGAAGGGCACTCCGGCCTTCCAAACTCACCTCTCTTGTGGCCAACCGGTGTGTTGGCCGGTCAAAACGAAGACGCCAAATGCGCGGCCACTCGCAAGCTGAGACATTTTAGCTCCATTTTAATCGAGCAGAAAGGGGGAAGACATCGGGAATGCTCTTAGGCACATAATCTGCTATAATGTTCTCGATATATTATAATTATTAGATTTCACCAGCATTCTATGTGGTGTAATTGATTAATCTATAATTAATAGAAATTTTTAGGAATGATCCTCAGCCCTTCAAAGCGTCCTCAATCCGGCACTACCTTGGTGGAGACCATGGTAGCTGTCGCTCTCGTCGCTGTTTTTTTTGCGACAATCTTCGAGCTAAACGCGGTGTGTCTCCGCTACATCGATGCAAGCAAAGAGAGCATCGCAGCGCTTCAGGGAGTGCAAGACCGCCTTGAAACCTTACGCGGCCTGGCGTTTACACCCGACCCGGCTGGATCCGACCTGGCGAATGCCACCTACCTGAAGAGCCTTATGGTCACTCCAGCCAATGGCTCCGATTTCGCCGCAACAAAACCGACCGAGGTCGTCACGATCAAAGCCTACAATACGGCCACGAAAAGCACATCGGGAATTGGGATTCAAATCACGCGGCCGGCCGGGGCTAACGTAACTCCATCGATAGACCTCAACTCGCTTGTGTTGCCAACCCCGGCCGTAGTCCTAGTTAACGTGAAATATCAATGGAGCATGCTGGGAGGCCGGCCTGGCGTTGAGCAGACCGAAACCATCATCGCCTCAGGAACCAAAAAATGAAACTAAGCCAAATCAATAATAAAAAGGGGTTCACCCTCGCTGAGCTGATGATTGCCCTAGCGATCAGTTCGGTCACTCTTGCCGCTACGCTCATCGCTTCAATTTCGCTCCAGAAGAGCTTTAATGCCGTTGACAACTACTTTGCCACGCAGAATCAGCAGATTCGCATCATCGAATATCTCAGCCGCGATGTGAGACGCTCATATATCGTAACCAGTGCGACCAGCCCCCAAACGGTCACTTGCACGATCCCGAATTACATCCAGGCAGACGGCACCCGGTCCAATCCGACGCTCACGATGAGCGCCAACGGTGGAATAATCGTTGATTACGGGGCTGCTAACGGGGCAAGGACTGTGTCGGACGCTGTCACAAGCAACAACTCTGCGACCCTAACTTCCGCGTTAGCGAATTTCACGGCTGCCGACGTTGGCAAGTCAATAGCCGGTACGGGAATCCCGACGGGAACGACGATCCAAAGCTACACTAATGCGACGACGGTCACCATGTCGAACAGCGCAACTGCTGACGCATCCGGCGCGGAGGCGGTCATTGGCGCAAGCACGGTGGTGTACTCTATCAGCAATCAATCCATCCTGCGCACCGAGAATGGCGCTCTGACAACGATTGCGTCGAGCACGGACAATCTGCTACCCTCCTGGTTGGACGTCACCCTGTCGAATACGGAGTATCTCACGACCAGCATAACCTTCCTCCCAATCTTCAGATCAGGGGGGGCGACAGCGGATCGAAGCGGTACAACCCTTTTTTCCACAGCCTATCTTCGCATCAAACGCAGAGGCTGATCTCGGACCATCGGGTTTTACCCAAATGAAAGCAAAGCCATACTCAAATCAAGACGGAAGCACCCTTATTTGTGCGTTGTGCACGATTCTGATTATCTCACTTATCGGAGCCAACGTGCTCCTAAACTGCACCACCCGCTACAATGTCTCTTCCAAGCAGGTCAAAGGCTGGAAAGAGGCCTTGTACGCCGCGGAGGGTGGGGCCGATATCGCCTTTTCCGAAGTGCGAAAGCTCGTGAGTAGTCCGTCGACCGCTTTCCTCCACAGTGGAGGATGGACTACGATTGCGGGACCTTCCTATAGCAACGGACCTTACTCTTTCGGCCAGAACAATAGCCTTTCGACAAACGTAACAGTCGATCAGCTAACGGCCACGCTGTCTGGTCAGCCGCAGTATTATTATCGGATCCGCTCCCAAGGAACGGCGACGCTGCTTGGTCTGCCGCGGGTCGGCATGGATGACCGCATGGACAGTGTGACTAGGGGCGATAATTTGCTCCGAAAGATCGATTTCAAGTACGACCATTTCAAAGCCGCGTATGGCGATGGCGACGGGAACGGTAAAGCGATTCAGGCCGTCGCG
>DATMPQ010000232.1:0-6426 GCA_035567015.1 Chthoniobacterales bacterium
CCAACGCGAAATGCATTTGAGATTGGCGATGTGGCTGTCATCCCCGCTCAAGCGCGCGAGCGATTAGAACTCATGCCCGCGGCCGCCGCCGCGATGACGATGCAACTTCTGGCGCAACTCGAGCTCGTGGGCGTTCAACTATCGCCGACCTTTCAAGTTGCTCAGCTAATCTTAAAATGGTGCAGCAACGCTGTGCGCGTCACATTCAGTTCTAACGGCATCACAGAAGAAAAGAGCGGAGCGGCTTTTGAGACCGCTGCGATTCAGCTCGATAATTCCGCGCGCATCGCCGAGTTGCTTCTCAACCCGGTCCGATAACGCGTGCGCGCTTTTCCCTTTGTTGATTTTTTCGCCTGACGATCGCGTTCTAGTCCAACCCGAGCGCTTTGAAAGTTGCGTCGATATGTTGGAAGTGAATATCGAGTGAGCACAACCGATCGATTTCCGCCGCTGAAAGCCGCGATGTTATCTCAGGCTCACGTTTTGCACTTTCGGCAAATGTCCCCTCGCCCTTCCAAGTCTTCATCGCCGCCCGCTGCACCGCTTCGTACGCGCTCTTCCGCTCCGCGCCGGCCCGGGTGAGCGCGAGCAAGATCGACTGGCTGAAATAAAGGCCCTTCGTCATCGCCAGATTTTGCTGCATTCGTTCTGGATAAACCTGCAACTTTTCAACCAGCTCGCGTAATTTCACCAACATATAGTCCAGCAGCGTGCACGAATCCGGCAGGATAATTCTCTCCGCGCTCGAATGACTAATATCGCGCTCGTGCCACAGCGCGACGTTCTCCAGTGCCGCAACCGCGTTTCCCCGAATGACGCGCGCCAAACCGCTCAGCCGCTCGCTCGTGATCGGATTTCGTTTATGCGGCATGGCGGAACTACCTTTTTGCCCTTCAGCGAAAAATTCTTCCACTTCGAGAACTTCCGTGCGTTGCAGATGACGAAACTCAGTTGCCCAACGATCGATACTTGATGCGATTAGCGCGAGCGTTGCCAGGAATTCCGCGTGCCGATCGCGCTGCACGATTTGCGTCGAGACTGTAGCCGGCTTCAATCCAAGTTTCTCGCAGACCGCGCGTTCAACTTTTGGATCGACATGGGCATGTGTGCCGACTGCGCCGCTGAGTTTGCCGACGCGAACGCGCTCGAGCGTTTGCATCAGCCGCTCCTCGGCGCGACCGAACTCATCGAACATCAGCGCGAGTTTCAAGCCAAATGTGATTGGCTCGGCATGAATGCCGTGGCTGCGTCCAATCATCGGCGTCATCTTAAAGCGACGTGCTTGAGCGGCAATGGCTGAGCGCAGCGATTTTAAATCACTCGCCAGGAGCGCGCCCGCTTCGCTCAATTGGACGGCCAATGTCGTGTCGAGAATGTCCGACGAAGTCAGCCCCTGATGAATCCAGCGCGCGGCCGGCCCCACAGAAGCGGCGACGTTTTCGAGAAAGGCGATGACATCGTGGTTGGTGCGCTTCTCGATCTCCACAATTTCCGGAATGGAGAAACGCGCCCGCTTTCGAATTTCCGCCGCGTCCCTTTTTGGAATCTGACCGAGCTCGGCCATCGCCTCGCAGGCAAGCAGTTCGATCTCAAGCCAGATTTGGAATTTGTGCTCCTCCGACCAAATGTTGCCCATCTCCGGCCGGGAATAACGATCGATCACGCGCCAAGATAAAAGCGCTCCGCAAACGCGGAAAGCGTTTTGTGCGGCAAAAAAATCGCTCCGGCGAGAATCACCGGAGCGACTTCGAAAGTGGATTATCGAGATTAGATTAGCAAACCCGGGCCCGGATAAACCGGCCGTTGTTTTTGACGCGCACCCGGCCGCTGGCGAAAAGGTCAGCGACGGTCGCGACGGTTTCCTTCGTGTTCTTCGTGCACGAACTCACCGCCAGGATGAGATCACCGAGGGAAAGTTTGGGGCGCTGCTTAAGGATCAAAGTATTCTTTTTCATTGAATTCCGAGTCATTAGACAGCAACTGCGGTGCCATCGTTCGATATGAATAATCCACGATTGCGTCGGGGCGGAGTTGTTACCGGTTATCAACCGTCTAGGTGCCGAGGGCGTGACACTTGTGTTAAATTTATGAACATCTGCTGGTCAGCGGGAACTCTGCTTCATGAGCCTCAACACCAAGATATAGAGAATGGCAAAGGCTACGACCATTAGCAGTATCCATCGTGATTCTGCGCGGATGAAGTGAACCAGCGCCTCTGGGTTGCTGAGAAGGTCCGGTTCCACCCGGTAGGCGCGTTCGCCCAGGTAAGCCAGAATGCAACAGGCGACTGCCGAGCCAACAACGGTGACACAACTGAAGAGCGTGAAGCTCATCCGCACAATCCCTGCTGGAATCGAAATCAGATGCCGCACGATCGGCAATATCCTGGCGAAAAAAATTCCGCCAGCTTCATAGCGAGCGAGCCAATGCTCCGCCTCTTCCAATTTCTTCGGCGTCAACAAAACAACGCGACCAAATCGTACGACCAACGGTCGTCCCACCCATCGCGAGATCCAATACATTGCCGCGGCGCCAAGATAAGCCCCGAGCGTTCCCGCCAAAATAACACCGGCAAAGTTAAGCTTGCCTTGCGCTGCGAGAAACGCCGCCGGCGGAATGACGACTTCGGCCGGCACTGGCAAGGGCGAGCTGCTCATCGCCATAAGCACGATGATGCCGATGTACCCTCCAGTAAGGACCCAACTAAACCAGAGCTCAAGAAGATGATGCACGTTACGATTTCGGATTTAGGATTTCAGATTTAGCCTGAGCATGAATTGAAACTCGCGCCTTAGTTCAATCCGAAATCGGAAATCCGCAATCCCAAATTCCCATGTCCATCTACCGGCGCGTTCTCCGTTATTACCGGCCATTTCTGCCGCAGACGATTTTTGGATTGCTGCTCACGCTCGCCGGTATCGGATTGAATCTGCTTAAGCCATGGCCCTTCAAGATCATTGTGGATGATTTTCTGCGAGTGAATTCGACGGAGCGCAGTGATTGGCGCACCCGGATCGCCCTGCTCTGTCTTGCGCTAGTTGCGATTCAACTTCTCTGGGGAATCATCAATTGGATTACAAATTACCTGTTCGTGAAAATCGGTCTGCAAGCGCTGCTTAAGCTGCGCACCGATCTCTACTCCTGCCTGCAATCGCTCTCGCTCAAATATCACGACGCGCGCCGTTCGAGCGATTCCAGTTTTCGCGTCGCCTATGATTCGCAATCGATCCAGACGATCTACAATAAAGGGTTCACCAATATTTTTGGATCGACAATCACGCTTGCCGGCACGTTCGTCATCATGGTTCGGCTGGATTGGCAACTCACGCTCCTGTCGCTTGCGATTGTTCCGCCGATTGTCGCCGCGATTTATTTTTTTGCGCATCGGATTCGCCGCGAATCGACATTTATTCAGGAGCAAGAGAGCGCGATGCTCGCGCAAGCGCAGGAGGGCTTGAGCTCGATCCGGATGGTGCACGCCTTTGGCCGCGAGGAGTTCGAGGTCCGACAATTTCACCGGCAGGCCCGGCAAAGTTTAGAGGCAAATCTGCGTCTCACTTTAACGAATGTGAATAGCGCGCTCGTCATCAGTACGCTCATGGTGATCGGGACAGCGGCGATGTATTACGTCGGTACGCTGCATGTATTGGCGGGAACACTCACGCTCGGTTCGCTCCTGGTTTTCAGCGCGTATCTGATCATGTTGTATCAACCGTTGGAATCGCTCACCTACACCGCGTGGGCAATGGAAGGGGCAACTGCCGGCGCGAAACGCTGCTTCGAAGTGTTGGATCGACAGGATGACGTGGTTGATTCGCCGAAAGCGATCGCGATTTCATCTGCGCACGGTTCGATTGAATTTCAAAATGTCTCCTTCGCTTATGCGCAAGATCGACATGTCCTGCACAACCTCGATCTGACGATTTCGCCCAATCAGATCGTTGCCCTTGTCGGTGGAACAGGTGCAGGCAAGAGCACTCTCCTGAGTTTAGTCCCGCGATTTTACGATCCGACATCCGGTTTGGTCACGCTCGACGGTTGCGACTTGCGGGAGATTACAAAAAAATCTTTGCGGGCACAAATCGCAATCGTCTTACAAGACACTCTGCTTTTCTCGACCAGCGTGCGCGAAAACATCGCTTACGGCCGGCCAGACGCGAGCGAGGAAGAAATTATCGATGCTGCACGGCGCGCGCAGGCCGATGAGTTCATTCGTCAAATGCCCGACGGCTACCAGAGTGCAGTGGGCGAGCGTGGTGGACATCTTAGCGTTGGTCAGCGCCAACGCCTCGGCATCGCGCGCGCGTTTTTGAAGAATGCGCCGGTGCTGCTTCTCGATGAGCCGACCTCGGCGCTCGATCCGGCGACAGAATCCGCGATTATGGAAACGATCAAGGAACTGATGCGTGGCCGTACGACGCTGATCGCGACGCATCGGCTGGCCACGGTTCACGATGTCGATCACATCATCGTGCTCGAGCATGGCCACATCGTTGAGCACGGCCGCGGTTCGGAGCTGGTCGCGCGCGGCGGTGTCTACGCGAACCTTTACGCGTCTGGAAAATTCACAGGATGATGGTCGCGCAAGTTTCCAACTTTCGATCAAGTGAAAAGGCAAGTTGGAAACTTGCCGCACAATTATGAACAACATCAGACGAGATAGGCATGTGGAAGGCGATTGGTGGCCGCACCCCATCCCGCCAAACGTAAAATTTGGCGACGGATTCTATTGCGAGAGCGCGCAAATTTTTCGGCATCTACGCAGCGCGAAGCCGCGCGCGGTTGTCATTGGCGATCACGTTTCTTGCTACGCCGGCTGCTCGTTTTCTGTCGGCGAGAACGGTCAGTGCACGATCGGCGATTTCACTTTGCTCAATGGCGCGCTCATCATGGCCGAAGACAAAATCAAGATCGGATCGCATTGCCTCGTTTCATGGAACGTCGGCATTGCCGATTCCGATTTTCACCCGCTTGAGCCGGCGCAACGTCTCATCGACGCGCAGGCGCTCGCGCCATTTTTCAAAGATCGACCCCAGCGTCCAAAATTAAGAACCCGACCAGTCACCATCTCGGACAACGTTTGGATCGGCATGAACGCGACGATTCTGAAAGGCGTGACCATCGGGGAAAACTCCGTCGTTGCCGCGGGCTCAGTCGTAACCAAATCGGTTGCGCCAAACAGCGTTGTCGCGGGTAATCCCGCTGTCGTAGTCAAGACGTTCCAGTGATCGGTTCTTTCAACGTTCAACATTTAACGCTCAACACTCAACGTTCAATTCAGACAGTTGGACGTTGGACGTTGGACGTTGGACGTTGAGCGTTTTCTGTTTGATGAAACGAAAACGAATCCTCGTGATGGGCTTCATGGGCTCGTGCCCGATCGCCGGTGTGATCTGGCAGCACGTGCATTATATCGTCGGGCTCCAGCGGCTCGGGCACGACGTTTACTACATCGAAGACTCGGCGCGACTTCCCTACAACCCGGAGACATTCGAAGTGAACAACGAATTCGATTATGCGGCGCGGCTTCTCGAGCGACTGGCACGCGAATTCGAATTCAAGAATCGCTGGGCGTTCTGCGCGCGTTATCTCCGTGGTCAGCCAACGGCGGGCCTATCGTTGAAAAGGATTCGTCAGCTCTATCGCGAAGCGGACGCGATTCTGAATATTTGCGGTGCGCAGGAATTCAACGACGACCTGCTCGCAAGCGATCGCATTATTTATGTCGAAAGCGATCCGGGCGTGGAGCAGATCAGGATTGATAAGGGGGTAGGATCGACGATCGAGTATTTGAGGCGTCATCGCTCTCTCTTCACCTTCGGGGAAAATGTTGGCACGAAAAGTTTTCTCGTGCCTACGCATAATTTGAAATGGCTGCCGACGCGGCAACCGGTCGTGATCGATCTTTGGAAAACGAATCGCGCGCCGCCGCGTGCCGCGGTTTTTACTTCGATTGCAAATTGGTCAACCAGTGGATTGAAGGACATTACCTGGCGGGGTGAGAAATATCTTTGGAGCAAGTCGCGCGAGTTTCTTCGCTTCGTGGCCGCGCCTAAGAAAGCCGGCGAAACATTTGAGCTCGCAACGAACATCAAAGATGCAAAGGCACGCGCGACGTTTCTGCGCAACGGCTGGCGGTTTCACTCTCCCCTTCAGGTGAGCGTGGATTACTGGCTCTACCGCGATTATGTCCGCCGTTCCAAAGGCGAATTCACCGTCGCGAAAGATCAATACGTCCGCTTAAATACCGGTTGGTTCAGTGATCGGAGCGCGTGCTATCTCGCCGCCGGTCGCCCCGTCATCATTCAGCAGAGCGGGTTTACCCAGCACTACGGAAACGACGGCGGATTGTTCGCGTTCAGCTCGATAAAGGAAATTGTTGATGCGGTGAAAGCGATCAACGCCGATTATGCGAGACATTCACGC
>DATMPQ010000233.1:0-5775 GCA_035567015.1 Chthoniobacterales bacterium
TTCTTCGGTGTTCACTTTTGCGATGAGCAAGTGACCCGCGGTTTCGTTTGCCACTTTGCGCACTTCAGGCGCGACCATTTTGCATGGGCCGCACCATGGCGCCCAGAAATCAACTAAGACGGGCAAGGCTGAGTGGCTCACGAGTGCGTCGAACACGAGGTCGCTTTTCACGTCCACCGGGACGCCTGGAGCATGCAGTTCGGTCTGGCACTTGCCGCAGTGAAAGGTTCGCCGCAACGCTTCATACTTCAGACGGTTGCGCTGTCCGCATTTCGGACAGGTGATGAGCAGTCCTCGATTGTCGGCTTCCATTGCGTTCATACGAAAGCTTCGTTCATCGCGGGGAATTCGCGCGTGATAAACGGTTGAGCGGATAAAAGTTCGCATTTAGAAGTTGGATGCTTTAAACGCTGCATCGATTCAACCCGCGCCATGGCCGATTATGAAACTGTTCAGCACGATGTTTTAGTGATCGGTGCCGGCGGCGCCGGACTGCGTGCCGCGATCGAGGCATCGGCCGCGGGAGTTTCAGTCGGACTCGTTTGCAAATCGCTTCTTGGCAAAGCGCACACGGTCATGGCGGAAGGCGGAATCGCGGCCGCCCTGGCCAATGTCGATGACCGGGATAACTGGCAAGTTCATTTCGCCGACACGATGCGCGGCGGTCAATATGTAAACCAGTGGCGCATGGCCGAACTGCACGCGAAAGAAGCGCCCGATCGCGTGCGCGAACTGGAAGCGTGGGGCGCGGTTTTCGATCGGACGAAAGATGGCCGGATTTTGCAACGAAATTTCGGCGGCCACAAATACCCGCGACTTGCGCACGTTGGCGACCGCACCGGGCTGGAAATGATTCGCACGCTGCAGGATCACGGCGTGCATCAGGGAATCGAGGTTTACATGGAGCACACTATTCTTTCGCTGCTCAAAGATGGCGATCGCGTCGTTGGCGCGTTTGGTTACGAGCGCGAGCGCGGCCGATTCAAGATTTTTCGCGCCAAAGCAATCATCCTCGCGACCGGCGGCATTGGCCGCGCCTACAAAATCACCAGCAACAGTTGGGAGTACACCGGCGACGGACATTCACTCGCCTACGAAGCCGGCGCGGAATTGATCGACATGGAGTTCGTGCAATTTCATCCCACCGGAATGGTTTGGCCGCCGAGCGTCATGGGAATTTTGGTGACTGAAGGCGTGCGCGGTGAAGGCGGAATTCTCACCAATAAAGAGGGCCGCCGCTTCATGTTCGACGAGATTCCGGAGAACTACAAAGCACAAACCGCCGACAACGAAGATGAAGGTTGGCGCTATTGCCAGGGTGATAAAAACTCGCGCCGTCCTCCGGAATTACTGACGCGTGATCACATTTCACGCTGCATCGTGCGCGAGATCAAGGAGGGCAGGGGAAGTCCGCACGGCGGCGTCTATCTCGACATCGCGTGGATCAAACAAAAGCTTCCCAACGCAGCCGAATACATCAAACGGAAACTGCCAAGCATGTATCACCAGTTCAAGCAACTGGCCGACATCGACATTACCGAGCAAGCGATGGAAGTCGGGCCGACAACGCACTACATCATGGGCGGGATTCATGTCGATCCAGACACGCAAATGTCGCGCCTGCCGGGGCTGTTTGCCGCAGGCGAATGTGCAGCCGGCATCAATGGCGCGAACCGGCTCGGCGGGAATTCGCTTTCCGATCTCTTGGTTTTCGGAAAACGCGCCGGAGAATTCGCGGCGAAATTCGCGAAAGAGAATTCGTTAGGCAAAATCGACAACGAAAAGGTCGACAATGCGGCGCGCGCTGCGGTCGAGCCATTCGAACGAAGTACCAGCGAGAATCCGTACGGGGTGCAACGCGATTTGCAGGAAAGCATGCAGGACCTTGTCGGCATCGTGCGTAATGAAAGTGAAATGCGGAGCGCGCTGGACAAGATCGACAGTCTCCGAGCCCGCGCTGATAGAGTCGGCGTTATCGGAAACCGGGAATACAATCCCGGCTGGCACACCGCGCTCGATCTCAAAAATCTGCTGACCGTCTCCGAAGCGATTGCGCGCGCAGCGTTGGAGAGAAAAGAAAGTCGCGGCGCGCAATTCCGCGAAGATTATCCGGACAAAGATGACCGTTTCTCCAAGGTGAACACAATGATTTCAAAGGCGCTCGATGGATCGATGCAGATCCGGTTGGAACCGCTTCCGGAAATGCCGGACTATTTGAAGCAGGTGATTGAAGAGAATGGGTGAAGGGATGAAGAGTTGAAGCGATGAAGAGTTGAAGCGATGAAGAGTTGAAGCGATGAAGAGGACAGAAAATAAAGCGAAGCATTATCAGACGTTCGAGGATTTGGAAGTTTATCAAGTCGCGCGCGAACTCCGAAAAGCGATGTATCGAGTTGCGAAACGACTGCCAGACGAAGAGAAATTTGGATTAGCAAGCCAGATGCGGCGGGCCGCACTGTCGCTTACGAACAACATCGCCGAGGGGCATGGACGATTTCATTTTCTTGAGCAAATCAAATTTATGTTACAAGCGCGTGGATCTCTCGAGGAACTGCTTGATGACCTCAATGTCTGCGAAGATGAGCAGTACCTACCGTTAGCGGAAATCGAAAAGCTTAAGCAAGACGGTTGGCGCGTTCACAAACTGATCAATGGTTACATTCGTTTCCTCCGCACCAGGATTACCGAAGGTTTTTCTCGGGTGCAAGAATCGCCGGTGGATAAAGAGATTAGTGAGGAGGAATTCAACGAGTTGCTCTTTGGCCGCTTCAACTCTTCATCGCTTTAACGCTTCAACAATGCCTATTGCCACGTTCAAAATCTGGCGCGGCGACGCGAAGGGCGGCGAGTTTCGCGAGTACGCGACGGACGTCTCCGAAGGAATGGTCGTGCTTGATGCCGTCCACGACATCCAGCGCACGCAAGCGAACGACCTTGCCTGCCGATGGAATTGTAAAGCGGGCAAGTGCGGCTCGTGCTCTGCAGAAGTGAACGGGATGCCCAAGCTCATGTGCATGACGCGCATGAGCGATCTGCCGTTGGACAAACCGGTAACGATCGAACCGATGAAAGCTTTCCCGATCACAAAGGATTTGATCACGGATGTTTCATGGAATTTTCGGGTGAAGAAGAAGATCAGGAAATTCAAGCCGCGCCCGCCTGACGCGCCCGATGGAACGTGGCGGATGCAGCAGCAGGACATCGATCGCGTCCAGGAGTTCCGGAAATGCATCGAATGTTTTCTTTGTCAGGATGTTTGCCACGTCCTACGCGATCATCAGAAGCACGATCAGTTCATCGGACCGCGCTTCTTAATTCATGTCGCCGCGCTGGAGATGCATCCGCTCGATACCGAAGATCGCATTGAAGAATTGCGGAACGCGCAAGGCATTGGGTATTGCAACATCACGAAGTGTTGCACAAAGGTTTGTCCGGAAAGCATCGAGATCACTGATAATGGGATCATTCCGTTGAAGGAGCGAGTGGTGGACGAGTTTTACGATCCCCTGGGTTGGTTTTGGAGATGGGTGAAGAAGACGTTAAATAGTTAAAAATGTTACAAAGTTACAAGGTGAAAAAGTGGTTACTGTTTTAACGATTTAACTCTTTTAACTTCTTAACTCCTGCGAAGCGAGGATGTCCGAACTCAAATCACTTCACAAAGAAGCAATTCCCGCCGCACTGGAAAAGGCGACGCGGTATCGTCTGCTTAACGAACCAGCGGAAGCGGAGAGCATTTGCCTCGATGTGTTGAAGGCCGATCCCGAAAATCAGGAGGCGATTGTTACCCTGCTGCTGGCGTTGACCGATCGCTTCGAAAAAGGCTACGGCGTCAGCGACACGCAGGCGAAGGAACTGTTGTCCCGAATCAAGAGCGAGTACGAACGTGCCTATTACGCCGGAATTTTCAACGAGCGCCGCGCTAAAGCCAAATTAAGACAGGGAACACCGGATTGTCGATTTCAGGCTTACGACCTATTTCGCGAAGCGATGAACTGGTTTGAAAAAGCGGAAGCAATTCGTCCGTCCGGCCACGACGATGCGCTCCTTCGCTGGAACACTTGCGCCCGCATCATTGCGCGAAACAATCTCGTCCCGCGCGAAGAAGAAGAACGGATCGAGTTCCCGCTCGAATGAAATTGCAGCCGCCTCGCCTTATCGAGGCGTACGGTGGATCGAGTAGTCCCTTGGCGCGCCATAGCTACTGCGAAGGCGGGCGCGAAGCGAGGAGGTGGAACGCGCGCTCCGAGCGCGTTGTTAATTCCACGCGGCGAAAGCCCGCCTAATATTTTAGCATCGCCTGGCGGAGCGGTCGATCCACCTACACAATCGCGCCGCCGCACTCGAACCGGTGGGTGCAAGAAATAATGCCCGAAATGATGCTCAAGATACACTGGTTTAAACCGGTCTTCGTTTGTCAGATCAAATTCGCGGAGTGGACGTGCGATGGGAAATTGCGGCAGCCGGTTTTTCTTGGGTTACGCGAGGACAAAGCGCCGGCTGAAGTTAGACGCGAACAATAAGTAGCCCCGCTTCGCGTGAAGCTACGGCGAGTCGAGAGGTTACGGCGTGACAAGCTGCAGCGGATTTCTGTAACGGTTATTTTGTGAAGTTCTCCAGGGATCGTTGAATTGTGATTTCCTTAGGGTCACAACAGGTAGCAGATATCTCTATTTCGTCTTCGCCTCCCTTTCCTCCGCCCGTCAGTAGAGTAATCTTCGCATTTTCCAAATCTTCAGCGGTGAATCCGTTTCTGATGAGGACCTGTTTGGCCAAGGCTACCTCGTTCAGCTTGACCGCTCTCATCAGCTGGTCGCGTTCATCCTTATTCGCGTGGATCCGGGCCTGGGCTTCAGTGGCTTTTTTCTGCAGCGATGCGGCGTCAGTTCTTGAAGGTGGATCGGCGAAATGGGGGTTTTGTTCTCCACTAGTCACTTGCGCTCGCGCCGTGGCCGGAACAGCCATGAGGCCGAGTAATGCGAGGATGGAGAGTATGATACTGCGCAGGCGTTTCATACGAGCCAGGATCATGATCCCCTTTTTCAAACTGCTGTCAATCGGAGAGACTCATTAGGCTGAGGTTACAAGGGGTACGGCCAGAGGCCAATGTTAAAGAGTGAAAAAGTTACACTGTTAAAGGGATAAGGCCGAAGGTAAGAGATCAAAGAAGGTACCGGCGTTGAAACGTTGAAACGGCGAAGATGCCTCATTCCATCAATGCTAAAGTCAAAAAAGTTAGAAGAATTTAACAACCAGAGGTTGGCATCAGCCTGACGGATTGCCGCCGCCGCCATCTTCGCAGTCAAAATAAAGGCTCGACATTGCTTCGGACATTGTTCAAGAATCGCCGCATCAATAGGAATACACATATGAACGCACGGCTCCGCCTCGCTACGCTTGCCGTCATTTTCGGGCTCCTCTCGCCTATTACTTCCACCATGCACGCGCGGGTGCTGGGACCCGAGGCCATCGAGGTGCCCGACGGTACACGCAAATGCATAAAGCCGAAAGACCGTGCACCGAAACCGACCGATGTGCTGTTCGCGCCGCTGACCTGCCTCGAGCCAGTGGTCAACGTGAGCGCCACGGCCGGCAATCAGGCTGAGAGTTTCGTGGTCGTCAACCCGACCAATCCAAACAACCTCGTCGCCATCTCGAACACCAATGCAAACAGTATCTTCCGCGCATACTCATTTGATGGCGGCACGACCTGGACGCGCGGCACGATTGCTACAAATGTGGCGTGCTGTGACGGGCAGGCGGTCTTCGACACGT
>DATMPQ010000234.1:0-9066 GCA_035567015.1 Chthoniobacterales bacterium
ATCGGAAAACGCGATCCGCACGTCCATGACCACGCGATTGGCGATTTCCTGGAATTCGTACTCCTGCTTCTCGATGTTTAAGCGCGCGATTGCCACCTGGCTGGGCACCGCGCCGCCGGTATAGAGATTTTGTAGGACTCGAAGCGAAGCGTTGTAATCCTCATCCCGGAGACGCGTTTGCTGCTGATGTTCCCGTTTGTCTAGCAGTCCAGTCGAGGCGACCGAGGGGAGAAAGCCGGAGCGCGCTTCAATCAGGCCGCCGCGCGCTGCCTGCACTTGCTTACGGGCGATGGCAATTTCGGGATTTTGAGCTTGAGCTAGCGCGACCACTTCTTCGCTGGTATAAGCGGGGGCGGCCGCCTGCAAGGGAGCGGGCCAAGCAAGGATAATTAGGCACGCAACGGCCCGAAACTCCAAGCGCATCCTATCTATCTCCTTGGCCGAGCCTTCTTTTTCAATAAGAATTGCTCGCTCTTAAGTGCTTGCGCCTCCATCTTGAATGCGCTAATCGTTCGAGCCGCGGGCATTTACCCTCAGGAGGGAAGAAGCGCCGCTTGTTTTAGAATCGACATAATAACTTGTATCTTGCCCGAACCGCCCTGCTGCGGCTAGGGTTGCGTTTTTTTAAATGAGAAAAATAAGAATCGCCATCGTGGGAGTGGGAAACTGCGCCAGTTCACTCATCCAGGGAATAAATTTTTATCACGGCTCGTCTGCCAACGGCTCAGGCGTCGGACTGATGCACCGGCAAATCGGCTCTTATCGGCCGAGCGATATCGAAGTGGTGGCGGCGTTCGATATTGACCGGCGCAAAGTCGGCCTTGATGTGAGTAAGGCCATATTCTCGCCGCCCAATTGCACGAAAGTTTTTTGCGAAAAGGTCAACCTCACCGGCGCAATCGTGAAGATGGGTTGTGTGTTCGACAGCTATGCGCCCCACATGCGCGAACAGGATCCACTTCGCACATTCCTGCCGCTGGAAAAAGAATCCACCCGCGAACAAATCGTGTCCGAGCTGAAAAATTCCTCTGCCGAAATCATGGTGAATTATCTGCCGGTCGGTTCCGAGGAAGCGACCCGCTTCTACGCCAGTTGTGCGCTTGAGGCCGGCCTCGCGTTCGTCAATAACATTCCGGTCTTCATCGCGAGCGATCCGGTTTGGGCAAAAAGATTCGCCGAGAAAAACCTCCCGATCATCGGCGACGATATCAAAGCACAAATGGGCGCCACGGTTTTGCATCGAATGATTGTCGATCTTTTCCGCAAGCGCGGCGTGAAAGTCGAGCGCACCTATCAATTGAATACCGGCGGAAACACCGATTTTCTCAACATGCTCAGTCGCACCCGGCTCACATCCAAAAAAACATCCAAGACCGAAGCCGTGCAATCGGTCATGGGCGAACGGCTGGCGGACGAAAACATCCACATCGGCCCGAGCGATTACGTGCCGTGGCAGCTCGATAATAAAATTGCCTTCATCCGCGTGGAAGGCCGCCTCTTCGGGGATGTGCCGATGGAGATCGATCTCAAATTGTCCGTCGAAGATTCACCGAATTCCGCCGGCATCGCCATCGACGCGATTCGCTGCTGCAAACTCGCGCTCGATCGCGGCATCGGCGGCGTCCTGCATTCTCCTTCCGCCTATTTCTCAAAGCATCCTCCCGTCCAGATGACAGACGACGAGGCGCATCGCTGCGTCGAGCAATTCATCCGCGGCGAGCGCGATTGTTGAGGACATAAAAAACCTGTTCGATATCTTCCCCCAAAGCCGAAATAGGCGAAAAATTTCGTCTAATTCTCGTTGGGCCGTAAACAGTTGATAACATCCGCAACGATCAAATTGTTTCTTCCAAGGGGCGAAGCGAAAAGCTTGCGAACAGCCGAAATTTCCAATTGGAGCGGCAAGGCTGTAGCTGCACCGCGCACCGAGTTGGACGAGCTGCTCCAGCGCGAGGAGTTGAACAAACCTGGAGTGTACATTTTGGACGGCACTGATCCGCTATCTGGTTCCCCTCGCGCTTATATAGGAGAAGCAGAAGTCATCGGGGATCGGCTTAAACAACATAAAGCCAAGGAATTTTGGGTTTCAGCGATCGTATTCGTGAGCAAAGACGAGAATCTTACTAAAGCGCACGTAAGGTATCTTGAGAGTAGACTGCTTAGCGAAGCATCTCGAGTTGGCAGATTCATGCTCGAGCAGAATCAGCCTGGCGGCGCGAAGCTGCCAGAGCCTGATCGTGAAGACATGGAAGTTTTTCTTTCGCGTATCCGCCAGCTCTTACCTGTTCTCGGTTCTAATATTCTTATTCCAGTTGCACAGCCGAGTGCAAAGCAGCAGTCCGGCGGCACGCTCTTCTGTCGCATTAAAGGCGCAGAGGCGCGCGGGCATCGGACTCCCGATGGATTCGTCGTGCTTCAGGGTTCCACCGCTGTCTTGCAGGATCGCCCATCTGCTCAAGAGCGCCATCCTTACGTCGTTGCTCTTCGAAGAAAGCTCCTTGCCGACGGAACACTCACTGAGAAGGATGGGTTCTATGTCTTCAGCAAAGACGCGGAGTTTGCGAGTCCGAGCGCAGCAGCTGCTGTTATCCATGGCGGGGGAGCGAACGGTCTCACCGAGTGGAAAACTGAAGATGGACGTCCTTTGAAGGAACTGGACGAAGAGGCCTAACCAAGCGCAGCAGCCGAAAAGAGTAAGAAGTAGAAGTTACAAAGTAGAAGACCTGGGTTTTGCAATCAGAATTCCGCAAATTCTAACTGCGAGGATTGCACGGACGGTCTACCGACGTGGAAGTGAAATCCACTGCAACTTCGACATCGAACCGCTCAGGCAGCGGTCGAATAAACCGTCGCTTTCTGTCTTGGATTAAAAATCGTCCGGCGCGTCCGGGTGCATTTCATCGGCGAGTTGCGCGGGCGGGAGTTGTTCCAACCGGCGCCATTCATCCTGCAGCTCATCCGCCGAATAGAGCAGCAAACGCCCGAGCGCGGTCGAGAACAGACCGGCCTTCACTTCGAGGTCGGTAATTTCAGCAACCGCTTTCCAATAGGCTGTCAGCTGCGGCCGATAGCGCGCGTGAAAACTTTTCGCATCGCTTGGTGAAACGTCGTTGGTCTTCCAATCAAGCAAAAGACACTGGCTCGCTTCGCGATCGATCATGACCGAATCGATCAAGCCTTCCATTACGCTGCGCTCGTTCCTGCGCCACGAGAATGGAAACTCCCGATGAAATTGCGTTTCATCGCTCGCAAGAAAGCAAGCGATGCTGGCATCGGTGAACAAATTCTGGCGGGTGACATTCCAGTCTTTCGTCGCGGATTTTGGAGCGGGACAACTTGGCAATTGTTCCTCGAATAAGTTTTGCGCGATATCGATTCCACCTTTCCAATCCAAGCTCTCAAAGAATCTGTGCCACCACCGGCCGTAGAACGTGGCAAGATTATCGGGCCGCGAGCGCACCCGCACTTCTGTTGGGACGTCGGTATCGAGCGCGCTCGGCGTGAACTTGCGCACAAATTGCGATGCACCTTTCGCGGCGCGCTTCAATTCGCGAGAAGTTAACGGCTCAGTGTTTGGCGCGTTTTTCTCCGGCGATGGTTCGGTTGTTCCGAGAAATTCAACATCGTCAATTGCACTCGTCCGCTCGTCGAACTCGTCAGCGTAGGAATTTTTCTCCGGAATCAATCGGCGCAACTGCGCGTTTTTCGGAAACTCGCCTCTTGCGGACGCGAAAATTTCCTGGTCGAGCACGAGCACGAGCGTGTGCCGTGCGCGGGTCGTCGCGACGTAAAGTAAACGCTCGATCTCGTGTTCGTGCGCGAGCTCAAGCGCCTTCTTAAGCTCCTTTGATTTATCGGCACCGCTTAGGGTGACAAAGAGCTCTCCGGTTTCCGGAGACTTCACCAAATCCGGGTAGCGTGGCGGCGGCAGTCGCAGGTCGCGGGCGAGAAATGGCACGATCACCGCCTGCCATTCCGAGCCTTTCGCCTTGTGCGAAGTGATGAGCTGGATCGCGTTGTCGTCGGGGGAAAAACGGACCGCTCGCGGCGTTGTGAAATCGTCGCGCAAGCGTTCAGCGAATTCCGCAAGAATCATTCCGGTCGCTTCCGCTTCCGCGGCTTGCGCGAGCAATGCGTCGAGCTCGCGCGCGAGGTCGCCAAACTCCGTAGCAGGCAACAGAAGCAAACGTTCGCGCAGTTGCGTTTGATCGACAATCAACACGACTGCGTCGAACAACGCTAGACCTTCCGCACATTGACGAATCTCCGCGAGTGTACGGAGGTGCGAGGAAATTTTCCCGGCAGCCGGCAAAATCTCATCAATGCGAAATCTCGCTTTCTGAGCTTCGGAATAGACGGCGAGGTCATGATCGGACACTCCGAAAATTTCGCGGAGCACGCCGACGATTTCGTAGGCGTTGAGCGGATCGGTCATGATCGCAAGGAGCGCGGTCAGCCACGCATAGGCCGGACTATCGCCTTTCACATCGCGCTCAGATTGGATCGCCACGGGCACGCCAGCCCGTCGCAACGCCGACGCCATCGTTTGAAGCCAGGCTTTGCGCGGGCAAAGGATCGCCACCTCGCGCCACGAATCGGCCGACATTTTTTTCAGCCCCACGTCCTTGATCCATTTCGCGAGATATTCCGCTTCGATCCGTGCCTTCTGATAATCCTTCAGTTTTTTTCCTTCCGGCAGCAGCTCCTTCGCGACGAGCGGCACGCGAATAACTTTTCCGGGAAGAATTTCCGGACGCGGCTGCAATTCGACGAAGGGCACTTGTCCATCATTTCCGTCCAGAATTTCGCGGAACGTTTCGTTGACGAATTGCAGCTGTTTTTCGTCGAGCCGAAACGTGACGGAAAATTCGACCGCTTCGCCACTCTTCTCGGCCACGATCGCGTCGTGCACGGCGCGATAGTAATTTAGTTCGGAGGCTTTTCGGTAAATCGATTGCTGGAAATCGCCGACCATACAGAAGTAACCGGGTGGCGGCGGATCGGTGCGCGTTTTCATCCAATCGCCGGTCGCGCTAGGCGGACGCGTCGCTTCGAGCAGCACGGAAAATTGCGCTGGCTCCGTGTCCTGCGCTTCATCTAGAATGACGCAAAAGTGTTCCTCACGAATGCGCGGACCGGCGACCGGATGCTGGAGCAACTCTTTCGCGAGCGCGACTTGATCGTCGTAGGTGACGAGGCCGCGTTCGAGACGGAACTCTCGATAATCGCGCTGTACTTCCGCCGCGGCGCAGGCCGCTAGATTGCAGATCCATTGGCGCAACGGCGAGAATTTGTCCTGCCAAAGTTCCGTGAAATTGGAATTCGGCGTGCTGAAACAAACCGGCCAGCGCAGAAATTCCCAATCGGTCTCGTAGCGTTTTTCCCACACGCGCAATTCCGCCTGCGATTTACTGATCGTGTTAGAACCACGTCGATCGGTCTCCGTATAAATCGCGGCGAGATCGAGCGGCGGACATTGCGACAATTCCAGCGACGACAATGTTTCCGAACGGCAGCGCCGCGCCAGCTCCATCAGATCGCGCACCTGCACCAAACGCAAAAGCGCCGCGCGATTTTCTTCGCCTAACGAGTGTCCAATCCGCGTCTGACTCTGCACAAATTCCTGCCAGAGATCGTCGTCGTCGCTTAGCAGTTCGAGCGGCGCCGACAGACCAAGGTGGTGACCGTAGTCGGTGAGCAGCTTCATGCAGAAGGCGTGGATTGTGCCGAAAAACGCACGGTTGAACGCGGTCTGTACTTCGCTCCGCAAATTTTCTTCTAGAAGGATTTGTCGTGTGCGTTGCTGCATCTCGTCCGCTGCGCGATTTGCATAAGTGACGACGACGAGGCGCGGCAGAATTTCCACACCGTTGGCCGAACGCGCGATCGACAAAACGCGTTGCGTGATTGCAGTGGTCTTGCCCGAACCGGCGGACGCGACGACCGAAAAATTGCGGTCCAGCTCGCTGGCAAAGCGCGCGCGAGCGGATTCATCGCTTGGCTTCACCATATTTCCCACTCCTCTTTCTCGAGCACGAGGTTTTCGTGCGTGAGCGCCCATTTATCCTCCAGAATGTCGCTGTCGACTTGCAACGTCGCGAGCGGATATAGCGCGCTGTAACCAAACGCGGGACGAATCTCACCTTTCATTCCGAAAATGCCGGTGCGCTGCATTTCTGCGAGATCCGCGAAGACGTTGGTATGCGGCGCAAGATCGACAACAGATAATTGCGGCGCGACGCTTTTTACCGCGAGCGAAAGAATACTTACTTCCACTTCGGCCGCGCCGAGCTCGCGCATCGCTAACGAATAAAGTCCAAGCTGCAACGTTGTGCCTTTGACAAGATTATCGTGTAGATCGGAAGTCTTCAGCTCCTTGGTCGAACCGGTTTTGTAATCGACAATCCAGATTTTTTGCCCGGCCAAATTGGCCGCGTCATTTTGCGCAAGCACCAAATCGACCTGGCCGTGCAGCTGAAGTTCCACTTCATCGGCTATTTTCACGGCGCCTTCGCGCCCGACGGGCAACTCGGTCGCCATCCAGCCCCAGCCCTCGGCGTTCCCGATTTTATTGCCGAGATGCCGCGCGAGATAACGCGCGTTCAACCAGCCAGAATTCCACCAATCAGGGACGACTTTGCCTAACAAGGCACAAAGCTGCTGAAGCGCCGCGCGGCGTTCGTCGGCGGAAAGGCGGATACGCTCGTCGATTTGTGTGGAGGCGGGAAACGTCGAGAAAATCTTTCCGTCCTGCGTTTCAATAATCGTCGCCAGCCAGTGATGCACCCATTTGCCGGTCGTCGCTGCCCACGGGTTCCCGATGTCGTCCGGCGCTTCCACGCCGAGATAGCGCTTCATCCAAATAATCGCTGGCGACGAAACCATTCGCTCAAGATCGCTCACACTCAGGGCCGGCGGCGGGCGATACGACTCGTTGGGCCGCAATGCGAAGTCATATTCGCTCACAGGTTTGGAGGCGTCGCGGCGGGCGTTGAATGCGGTTAGGGTTTGCTGGACATCCGTCGCTGCCGGCGCAGCCTTCGGCAACAGCGCGGTGGCGCGTTGCAAATTTTTCAGCCTCGTCTGGCTGAGCGGTTGGTGCCGCGTTTTGAGATAAAGCTCAGTAAAACATTCGCTCGGATTCCAGAAACGCTCCGGCGTGTCTTCCTGCACCAAACTCGCCGCGAGCGTCACGCCTTCGGTGGTCGATTCGAGCAGCGCATCGAATTGCCGCAGCGCAATCGCGCGTTGCTCGCTCGGGCCGAGATAAAGCGAATGATTTTCGCGCACGCTCCTATGACCTTCGCCCTGGCTTCCCTGACGCGCGGCGCGTTTGTTGAGCTGCTGCACGCTGCGATTGAAAGCGCGAATTTCTTCCGCGCGTGCGAATTCCGCGTCGGCCGGAGGCGGCCACGCGCCTTCGTTCCAGCCGGCAAAAATCAGGTGCGACCATTCCTGATTTTGTGCATGTGGCACGGTAAGCAATTGCACGCGCGCATACGGATGGTCGCCGGCGGCCGAGCGGACTGTACCCGACGTCGTAGCCGTTTCTTCAAGCCAGTGCAAAAAAAACGCGCGTGAAAATTTGGCATCGAGACGCTGCGGCCAATCGCGGGTGACGTTGGCAATTTCGAGGGCGTGTTGCTTCCAACCGAGCTGCCCAAGAGCGGCATGAGTCTGTTCGAGAAACTGCGCGAGCGTGGCGCGCGGCGGGAGAAACGGCAACGCGCGCAGGGCTTCGGCGACCGACCGACATTTCTCGTCCGCGCGCGCGGCACAGAATTCACGCAAGAGTTCGAGATCGTCCAGCAACGCTTCCTTGTAACTTTCGCGCAGAATCTTTTCGAAAACTTGCCGGCTGATTTTGGGCGATAAGACCGCTGGGTCAGGCAGGGCATTAAGGAAACGCAGAAAGGAATTGAGCCGCGGCGCGCGTTGCAATTCGATCCATGCCTGCCATTCCCCCGCTTCGAAAATGCCGGGAACAATGTGCGCGAGCCCGTCGTTATGCGGGATGTCGAGCCGCGCCAGTGAGCTCGAGACCAGACGTGGCAACGCACCGTTTCCGGGAAAAATGACACCAAGCCGCGCGCATTTTTCATCTGCTAGGTAACGAACGCATTGCCGCGTAATCGCTTCAGCTTGTTCCGAGACGTTCGTGCCAGCGAGAAAATCGAAACGCTTTGCCAGGTCCGCGCCACCGCGCATTTCCGTTTCGCTGAAAAACAAATCGTCCAGCGCGTGGGCGGAATTCGGTACGCGTTGCGCTTCGCCGCAGATTTCTTCCCACGAGCCGATCCAGCAAAGATCGACGTCGGAAAAGTCGCCGCGCGGTTCTTCGAGCACGACCGTTGCGTTTTCCGCCAGCTCGACCGCGGTGCGCAGAAGAAACCATTGTGGCCAGTGAGCTCCGTCGAATCCGGTGATGAGCACGTCGGAGAATTTTTGCTCGCCACGCGCCGCTTGTTGCAAACGCCGTCGATCGATTTCGCCCGTCAGAACAAAATCGCATTTTTTCAGCAGCTCGTTGAAACGCTGAACGACTGGTGCAAATGATGGCAGCCCGAGTTCTTCGAATTTCCACCCGGCAGTCCCCAGGCGATCCAATGCGCGCAGCAGCGCCGCCGGCGCACGAGCAACGGCTTTGGCGGCGAGTGCTTCAGATTCGTTAGGCCAATCTTCCATTTCGCTCGCGGCGATGGCGAGGAGCAAGCGCAGATGCTCCGGCTCGGACCGCAGCGTCGCGTCATCCCGCGCGAGCAACGCACCCAGACTCGCCGGTGTCACAAACTGCAAACCGAGATGCGAAAAGCCTTTTGCAATCAAGCGCGCCTTCAGATCGTTGACCTGCCCTCGCGTTGGAACGACAACCAGCGAAGGCAACGCGCGTTTCCACGTCCCGGGCAAGACTCGCTCGAACCAGGGAGCAATTGCATTGTCCCAGGCTGCCGGAAATGACGATCCGATGTGCAGCGAGACTTTCGCTAGTTTGTCGCGGGTTTCTTTCTTCTGCCGGAGCACTCGTTACTTTAGCAGGTTCGTGTTCGAATAAACGGTTTGATCGCG
>DATMPQ010000235.1:0-46437 GCA_035567015.1 Chthoniobacterales bacterium
GGAACATTGTCCCACCCGATATGGAGCCGACGAGAGCGGAAGGAACCATCCGACTTGACCCAATCTTGCAGAACTCCATCAACAACCGTCTCCAGCGTTGCTTCCAGTTGCGGGAAACGGTCTTGAAGCAGTAGGGATAGGTTGATGCACTCGGCGCAGTCATAAAGTTCGCGTTTGTAAACGGTCAGGCGCGGGGCTTTGGAAAACGGTTTTGGAAGGCCGTCCTCGTCAAAGAGATTCTCAAGGTAATACTTAATCCCTTTCGAAAGCGCTTCCAGACACTCCTCATGGCCAGTCAGAGAATGAATCTTGGCTAGGGCCTTCATGACAAAACAGGTGTGGAAGTGGTCAACAAAATCGCGCACTCCATCCACCGCGTAATGCCATGAACCGTCTTCATTCTGATTCTCCAAAACAAAATTCAGGTTCCGTTCCGCGATCCGCCAGTAATCGTCATTGGAGAAAAACAGCGAAGCGCTCGTTAACAAAAAGGCACGGTAAGCGGCGGCATTGATGACTCCCCCCTCATCGAAAGGAGTGTAGGAACAACTGCTCGCCGTTTCCGATGTCCTGAAATCCTTGATATCGAAGGCCGCATGTCGGGCGATTGACTCTATGATTTGCTTCAGCTCCTTCTGATCGTTGAGCGTTGAGCGTTGAGCGTTGAGCGTTGAGCGTTCAAAGTTTTCTTGTCCCAAGACGTTATGGACCTGGAGAAACGCTTCATACACATACGGGGTCGTGGTGATGAGCGGCGTGTCCCGTTTGATCGTGCCTCCACGCCAAACCCAGTCGAATGGATAACCCCAGCAATACTCCCTGAAATCGGGACAGCGCGACCTCTTCAGTTCGTTAAGGAAGTGGATCGCCTTTTCAAGGTAGACGGGAGTTCCGGTCGTTTCATAAAGGAATGCGAAACCCATCGCATAATGTGCATCGGCAATGGGGAACCGACTGCGGTGATGAAATAGCCGTCGCGCGGACGGCAGGAACGCTTCGCAAAAGATCATCGGAGAAACGGCCGCAGTTCCAAAGATCCGGTTCCGGTAGTAAAGCGACTTGGCCCGCCCACCCACCGGACCGGCGAAGAAGGCCTGATGATCCCACGAAGTTTCGCCGTAGCTTTCCAGCCATTTTGTGAAATTTACCAAGACATCTGAAACTGTGTCGGCCAGTCCTTGGGTGTTGGCTATCGCTCTCACAAGTATTTTAGCGGCCACTGGGCTCTTGTGATCGGTGATTCGTGATTGATGAATGGGATTACTCCGATCGGAAATCAGAAATCGAGAATCCAGAAATCAGCGCGACACGAAGCTGGCGAACCGCAACTTCGTGGTCGTAATGTAGTTATCCCGGACCTCACAAAGATAACGTCTCAGCATTGCCTTAAACCTATAGGGTAAAGTGTCTCCGTTACTCCCGCTCTCCGCGAGCTCATGAAATCTTACGGTGACCATCTTGCGCTCCCTAGGGCTCAACTCGATTTCAAAATTGATGTGGCCATTTACAGAATTCCAGGCTATCGGACCAAATCCGTCGCAGATTTCTCGGATAGCTGAAGGCTCACACTCCCGCCTTCTAATTGAGAGACACTTTGGTTGCTCGGAGCGGTTACCAACTCGCAACTCGGCGGCGTACATCTCAATTTCCACTTCGCCCGACGACAGTCCCTTTTGACGGCAACTTCGTCTCAGTACGTCGCCAAGGCTACGCCAGGTCAGGCGGCATTTCAGAGCATTCAGTCGGTCGACAAAATCCACCAGACGCCTGCAATGATCACTGCAATAATCGTGATGAATTATTATTATAACGGGTTTACCCAACAGAGCATCGAAGGCAAAGTTCTCAATTCCCTCCCATGGATATCTCCTGGTAAAGAGCGGAAAGCTGTAGCCCATAAATGCAATGTCCCACACATCTGAGACTGTGATTACGCGAGGGTGCGGATCAGCGCTAATAATGTCGTTATTAACAGCAGCGATCAGATCGGTGCGCTTTAGTGCACTCATGGCAGCTTCCGAAAAAATACCTTGAGGAAATACCATGACTCGATCGTGACGAATTCCGGTAATCGAAGTGTGACCATTCATCCGCTCGAGCGCTTGTTGAGCCTTCCAATACAGGCGCTGCCGATCGGAGCCACCGAATTCTGCCCGAGTATGATCGCAGCCGTGAACTGAGACCGAGTAATTTTCAGGGCTGTCTCTGAACAGTCGAGCGACGCCTGGAGCGCTCCTTCGCCAGTTCCATGGGATGAATGCGATATTGGTACTAAAGTTGTGTCGCTTCATGAGGGATAGAAGTTCCTGAAAGTTCACAAAGCCGTGCGTAGACTTCAACACGGGATCATCGATCACCAAACAGGCGTTCGTTTCCGGGGCATTCCAGCAGGTTTCGGCGAAGGCCCATTTGATATAAAGGACAAGGGGCACAGCGCTGAGGAAGTCGTCCCGCACGTCAAAATTTTGCGACTTTAATTCTGCGTCGAGATCAATAATGTCTCGAGAAGTTGAAAGGGAAACAGGCACGCCTTTATGTTCGAATTTCAAGAGCGTCGCGCTGTCACCGAACGAAATAATATTGACCACACTCCTTGTGGTCGTGCTCAAAACGAATTTGCCATTGGTGTTGGCCTTGTTCGCAGTAACGCGTAAACCGGCCATCACCTGGCAAAAATCAGTCAGTTCATCCGACACTACAAAATCACCGGCACTAGCATCGATCGCGTGGAGTACTGCTTTGTCGTCGCCCGTTAATATCCGAGCCAACCTTTGCGAAGAATCCTGGCTACCGCCTTGATAGACAAATGCAGAATGAACAGATTGTGTCCACCACTGTTTACAGGCAGGGTTTTGTTCCCAAGCTTCGATGACTCGCAGGAAAACCTCTGTCGAACATAGAATCCGCGGTTTCTCCGGTGTTAAACCGTCGGCGGCACTGGCAAACGGGACTTCTGCCGCAGCCAGATTGCGCGAAGGAATCCCAAAGAACTGAAGCACTCTGCCAATGCGGCGTTCTTGTTCCGATGTGCTATCACCCGTCAATAGCAACGCCGGCTCTGTCATCTGAAATTTGTTTCCAGACGCGGCCAATTTCTAGGCAACCACTACTGGCTTTCGCGACACTACGAGCGACCTCATCGCGCGGGACCTGGCGATTTTGTTTAAGGCTGGCGACAGCCGAGTGAAAAGCCCAGTCATGAATTTTCCCGCGGAGTGAGGAACCCAGCAAAAGTGCTCGCTTCGCAATACTTCAAAGCCCGCTTTGACGAATGGCGCGGTGTATTCTTCCAGGGAAGGGATGTAGCACTCCAGGTTCTTCTTCCAGCGAAGCCGATTCCTTAATTCGGTGCGGAAGAACGGAAAGCGATTGTTCATATCGATAACAACACAGACGCCTCCCGGGGCGAGTAGATTGAAAATGGCTCGAACAGTATCCATCTCATTTTTTGCCGCATGGCAATATCGGATTGTGTTTACTCCCAGAACAAAGTGAAATGAGCTTTCCAACTCGGACTTGGCCTTGGCCATCGATCCCGAGAGGTCGTCCATTAAAGTTTCGTTCTTAGCGATTTGGAATCCGAGCTTGCGCAGTTCACCTTCTGGAAGACAGCTTTTCGCTTCACGTTTAGCGGTTTCGATCAACACTGGAGAGAAGTCGGTCCCAACAGCACCGGTAATGTTTACGCCTTCCCGACTCAACAGAGAAACCAAGTGTAGAAGATTCATCCCTGCCCCGCAGCCGAATTCGAGTATGCGGATGCCTCCTTGTTGGATCTTAACCGGCAAAAGACGCAACGCCTCCAGGTAAATCTCTTTATAGTCGTGGTCAAGAAGGTGACTAATGCCGCAACCAGCGGTTGCGCGACTGTATTTTGCTATCGCAGCCCCCGACGTGTATTCACTGAAAAACGCCTCGGCTTCGGTAACGGACGTAGGATCGGTGGGCATCATTCTGATGGCTGATTTCTGATGGCTGATGGCCGCTTCAACGCTTCAACCCTTCAACCGACAGACCAGCGAGATCCGCGTAATCCGCAGTTTGTTTCCTGGTTTGTTCGCTTGCGTCCGCTCGCGCGCGAGCGGGGTAAATTTGGGCGAAGATTTCGTCCATGGTGCGGGCAGTTAAAAGAATTTCGCGGTACGGAATCGGAACGGGGGTGTCAAGACGAATGCTATCATAAAAGCGCTTGATCAATTCCGTCATTCCGAAGTCTTGATAAAGCCGCTGACGGATGAAGTTGGTGACGTTCAGCCTCAGATTTCTAAAGTATTCTCGTGCGTTCTTCAACGGTGGAATAAAATAGGTCAGATAGCTCTTATACGACGCCCCTGGGCTCCTGATCAGAGTACCAGTCAGAATATCCGCCATTAGCGAGTTACGTGGACCGTAAATTCGGAGGCGGTTCAAAGCTGGCCTAAACTGAGTAGTAAAGCAAAACTGTGCCGTGGTCCCGTGCTTATCCTGAAGGAGCACTCTTAATTCGTCCATCAATTCCGACGCGCCGCTGTGACTGAGCTGCGGACTTTGATGCGCACTCGCCACAATCAGTCGGATGTCGTCATCAAGAAATTCAGCCAGTTTAGCAATCCCATGGCTGATGATGTTGTGAAACAATTGTCCCGGCAATTGGCGAACCCAATGGTTGGGATCTCCAAGGAATGAGGCGGCGTATCTTAAATCCCCCAGATCGTAGGACCAGTAGCTTTCGAGGTGAATGGGTCTCCCGCCAAGAAATCCTTCCTTTACCAGCCGGCGCATCTCCAGCATTTCAAGCGTGAACTGGTAATTGTGGCCAACCGTTATCTTTAAATCGCAGCTTTCGGCGAATTGGATCAACGATTCCGCCTCCCCCGCAGTGATGGTAAAAGGTTTTTCCAAATAAACATGGCATCCTGACTCGAGGCATTGTCTGGCAAGCGAATAATGGCTCTGTGGTGGAGTCGTAATGTGAACGACATCAGCAAAGGTTGATTGCAACATCTCTGCCAAATCGGAAAAACATGCGGACATCCCAAAGCGTTCCCCCAGCTGCTTCGCCATGAGTAATTCTCGATCACAAAGAGCGACAATTTCACAGCCGGGAATGCGATGAATCGCCTCCAGATGCTGGTCCGCGACCTTCCCGCAACCGACGAGCGCGACCCGCAGGGCGCGCGAAGCTGGTCCGCCTTCGCTCTGCTTCGGCGCGATTAGTAGTTGAGTGTTAATGGTTGACCCGCCTACGCCAAGGTTACGGCGTGGCGAAACGGAGGACCGATGACGGAGGACTGAGATCGGAGATTAGAGGTGAGCTCCGTAGGAGCGAGATGTCGATAGCGACCATACGTCGATCGACGAAAAGCTCCGCTAGGAGCGGCATGTTTTAGAGTCATTCAATAGGTTTGAAAATGTATTGCGGGTTGTAGGCAACATCATGGCGTTCCAGAAATCCGACGTATTCTTGCTGAAACGATTTGCGGCGATGATGGTTTTCTTGATTGCGGATGTAATCGGCTATCGTTCCGAGGTGGGAATGGGAAACTGAAAAAGCACCGAATCCCTCCTGCCACGAAAAACGGCAACCGATCCACCGCTGCTCGTTGATATGATTGGTCGAGCCTGTTTTGATGCGCCCGATCAAATCAGACGGCGCCTCATCTGGCTTTAATCCGAGAAGAACGTGGGTGTGATCCGGCATGCAATTGATCGCGATGAGCTTTTGGTTGCGCGCGGTTACAATTCCCGTGATGTATTTCTGTAATTCCTCCTTACGCTTTGGTTGAACGACACATGCACGCCCCGAGACCGCGAACACGACGTGTAGATAGATTTGCGTATAGGTGTTTGCCATCCGCGGCGATTCACATGCCGCTCCCAAGGGAGCTTAGACTCATTGGGCTCTTTAGCCTATAGACATGTCGCGCCTACGGCGCTCCGTCATCTGCCCTCTCTCCGAGCCGTAGGCTCTACGAGCCGGAGGCTGACATCTGTTCTCTGTCCTCCCACCGGGCCGTAGGCCCTATGGGCCGGAGGCTGCCCTCGCCGTTCGTATCGAACTGGGCGAGAAACGCCTCCATTGCCTCTTTCATTGGTACTCTCGGCTTCCAGCCGAGTCGATCTTTTAGTTTTTGATTGGAGTATCGCATTTGCTTCCATTCGGCAGCGCAGCGACGACGGTTAAAAGCAGGAGGAAGCTGGTTCTTTGACAACTTGGAGTATTTCTCCCAGAAAGTACACATGGCATAGGCAACGGAATAAGGAACGCAAACAAGCCGAAAAGGTCCCACATGGTTCCTGTACGCCTTCAAAAACTGCCTGGCAGTGAGTGATTCGTCATCGACCACGTTGAATATCTCGCCTCCAATCCCTGCCTTGAGGCCGGCCAACACGATGGCCTCGGCACAGTTATCGACAAAGGTCAATGGCAGAAGATTTGATCCGTTTACCTGGATGAAAACTCCGAACGTATCAATTCCAACACGGCCGTTTAACTCTCGCTTGCCAGGTCCGAAGACGTAGCCCGGACGAAGAATCACGTAAGGTAGTTTGCTTTTGGCGCCGTACTCTTTGAGCAATTCTTCCTGCTTGAGTTTTCCGAATCCGTAGGCATCAAATCGTTCCTGAGGTGCATCTTCTAAAGGGCAGTTTTCATCAAGAATGTTGCCTCGTCTCAGACCCACATTAGAATAGACAGCAAAGGAGCTGACGTTCACAAAGCGCTTTGGTTGGCCATGCTCAAGGAGAGCTTCAATTAGATTTCGTGTAGCGAGCGCTGAATTCATGAAAGCTCCGGCAAAGGACTTATCAAATCCGGCTGCAAGATGATAAACAACCGAAACGCCGTCAGCGGCTTTCCTACAATCATCGCGCGAGAGAAGATCGCCTGTAACAAGCTCAACATTCTTGCCAACATCGAACCGGCTAAGCGCTTTCTCGAGACGGTCAAGCCGGCTCGAGGGCCGAATGAAGCAACGGAGATTGGCAAAGCCGTATTCCAGAAGCTCCTCGACCACCTTTGAGCCGATAAAACCGTTGGACCCTGTGACCAGAATGCATTCATTTGGCAAGGCAATGGATTTACGATCCATCATGGGTCAAAGCGGCAGGCAAGCTTAAGGCGCAGGAACCGGCCTACGCTAAGGCCATGACTGACAGGAGCAACGAACAGGTTTACTTTAATGGACGACGCGCAGGTTCGAGGGCGGGCTAAGAACTCCACTTACCAGTGGGTGTGGGTAGGTGTAAGGCTGATAATAAAGCACCCACGCGCCGCCCTGCCAAACATAAAGCGCACCGCTGTCCGTGCTCCCGTTGACACTGGGGACATCCGTAGCCCAATAAGCGGTACCGGGAGGACTTGATGTGACTCCGGTGAAGTCTGTTCCGGCAGCGCCGGTAACTGGACGATTCGCAAGCAGTCCAACGCCAACGCCAGTTGTCTGCGATGGCGGTGTACCGGTCGCGAGCGCTTCGTTGTAAAAGTCTCTGTTCGCGACAAAAACGCTGTTCAAGCCAGTGATATCAACATGCGTAGCTCCCTGCCTGTTGCTCCATGAATAGGCTGGATCAAGCACTTGATGTGGCCACGCTTTCGTCCCGGTTACGCTATTTATGTAGTTCGGTGCAGTGCCAGTGAGCAAGTCCCCTTGACCTCTTCCCGTTTGGTCGAGGACTGTTAGAACTTTGTGAATCTGATACTGGTCGCCGTTTGCCCAATTAACGGGGTATAAACCGACGGTGATAAGATAGATGTTAAGGGTGTTGGCGGTGTTTCCAGTGATGAGTCCGACTGCACCGTCGGACTGTCTTATCACACCGAAGTTCGTCCATTGGTTAGTCGTCCAGTTTGGAGTGTTGCTGTCTATAATTTGACCGGGCGTCGGAGCGGGATTAGCGCACGTTGCGTAGCCTGACGCCGGGAAATACTGATACGGCGAGTGCCCGTCTACCCAGGTTCCGTTGCTTTCCGTGACATTGACATCCCAGGGACTGCTACCGTCCGCGCCTCCGAAGGTCGGGCCAAACGTAACTTCGGCGCGCTGCACCTCTATGGCAACTCCGCCGCTACCTAGAACGTGTCCCGTGTAAGTATTATTGAAAAACATCAGGCTACCGCTTCGGAGTTGGCCAAACGATCCAGCCGAGTACGCTTGCTTGAAAACGTTGTTGTAAACTTCCATCGCTCTACCACCTCTATCCTGCCCTTCTGTTCCGTGGTTTCCAAATACCCCGCCGTAGATATAGTTGTGCCTGAGAACGAACCTGCATCCAGAAGCGCCATCGGTGATTTCCTGCTGTCTTGTGTAATTGGTTCGGAAATAGTTATCCTCCACGAAAAAGAAGTTAGCACCGCCAAAACCTGTCGGACTAGACCAAGCTGGGTTGCCGGTTAATCCCGACGCGCCTACATTTCCATTCTCAAACCGGAAGGATTGCGTGTGGGCAGGTTCAAATAAGTTGTGATCCGCTACCCCGTAAACTCCTTCCGACACGTGGATATATTGAGATTGATTGGGCATCGTCGTAAAATGACAGTGATCGATCCTCGCTGAGTTTGACTGACCTTCCACAACTATATAGCCATTAATTGTTTGAGTAGCGCGAGCATCTTGGAAGGTAAAACCGCTGATGCGATATGATTTCCCGGAAGACGAACTAACTAAAATGAGAGGTCGGCTCGAATTGCCCGTCACATTGTCGACGATGATCGTCTTATCTACGGCGGTTCCGTGGACTGAATCAGTCGTGGTTTGTCCTATTAACGTAATAGTATTGGTAATAACAAGTTGACTAGTCCAGCTTGCCGTTCCAGCCGGAACGATCACGGTGTCGCCGTTCACCGCGGAGGTAATGGCGGCACTGACATCAGGGAGGGAGACGCTTGCAGCGGTAATCGTGGCTGCTCTTAGCTCGACGCCAGCAGCCAGGAAAACGCTGACGACAACCGCACCCAAGCAGGGGAAAAACGCCAATCGGTATGGTCGAGAGATCATCGCCCGGGTGTGTTATAATCACCATAATAGCAATAACCGTGCCGGTTCGATTAAAACATCCTTCCGAAGCCTGAACGCTGCGGCGGCAATCGGAGTCAGCTTCCTGCCTTTCCAAGCTGTCGGTCTATGACCGGAAGCCGGGCGGCCATACAGCCCCGGAGGGAACTGCATAATTCGGCCGCAGCCGAAACGGCGAATCGGAAGGCCAATGGCGTGTCGCCCGACCAGCACCGCCACAACGCGCGTGTAGTTGAGCCGGAAGTCGTGCCTGAATCTCCGCCGTCGCTTGTCCGAGATCCCTATAATTTCCCAGAACCCATGTGCTCCATATTTTCATTGCCATATCCGTGCCAAAGAGAACGCCCGCGTTAGGGTTCTTCCTCGGCATACGCGAATTCCCTGCTCTCTTCCTCTTCTGATCTCGCAACCCGGACAGATGGTTGCCCAATCGTGAGGTGAGTTAGTGGATAGTCCAGAGCAATGATAAAGAAAACAAACCAGAGAGCACTAGCCGTTTTGAAGTATGATTCCGTGCAGCCGCGCAGTACTAGCGCCACGAGGAAACCCAATCGGTATCGCCCCCACTCAAAATTTCGAAAAAGCTCACGGCGTGTTTTCCAGAATGTCGCAATAAGCATTCCAATTAGAAGGGATAGGCCAATCAACCCCAATTCCAAATAGGCATCCAAATAGCCATTCTGAGCCCCACCGGGCGACCACTTGAAAAACTCTGCTATTCGCGCTCGTCTCTCTCCGATCCAGAAGCTATCATATCCTGCCCCAATAATCGGATTGGCCTGAAATTTTAGGGCGGCTTCCCAGATCGGTGTTCTGCCAGTCAGATTCGAGCCCCTACCCAGACTCTCGGACAAACGCCCTGAAATCCCAAATGCCAGTTCTGCTGCCGCAAGGAGAACTACTGTTGCTAACGTGTACGTTCCAATAAATTTTTTAATTGTAGGACGGATGCCGACAAACACGACCACCAGTATCGCTACAAATAGACCTATGGTAGCTGTGGCACTGTGCGACAGCCTCAAAAGGTACAAGATGAGGATCAACAACCCGGCGATCAACCGAAGCTCGTTTCGTCGCTGAGTGTTCCGTTCGGTTCGCCAGACTTGCAGCAAATACCAAAAGAAAAAGAAACCCAGGATCAGACAATCGGCACCCAGCCCGTTCTTGCCGCCAGCGATGCCGTTGGTTATTTGCGCGCCACTCCAGTCGTCGTAACTGACTCCCAATTGAGGATAGTATTTGATCCAGAGAATGGAAACCGGGACGACCACATAGGCGCATCGCTTCATCAACCGTGTCAGCGCTTCATCGAAATCCGGTTCCGTAAGGACGATTAGCGCCATGATCGGAGGAATAAAAATTTTGGTCTCCCGTTTGAATGTAATGAAAGGATAATCGGACCAAACAATGGAAACGAGACAGTAAGCTATAAAGGCCAGTAGCCACCCGTTTCGTTGCAAAACCTCTGAAAGAGAGACTTGCCGATTAATGAGGACAAAAAGGCCCGCTGCCTCCATTGCGTAAGAAAAAGACGCATCCACTGGACTTCCCTCTTCGCTTGAAGCACCGCCCATCGCCGGCAAGCCGAAGATATAGAGCCATGTGGTAACGGGCCTTGAGCAAGTCAACAGCAGCCAAATGAGTGGAAGCCAAAGCGCACCGCTGACATTGCGCTCTTCCCGAATGTCGCGTCGGAAAAGGAAGACAATAAAGGCAAGGGTCGCAAGCAGCGCGACGCGCGGCGGCGTGTGCAGGCCGAAGAAACTGGCAATGTGGGTTGTGACTAGATTCACGGACTACGAATTCTCGAATTGCCTCAGGACTACCATTGGCCGAAGCCCAACAAATCCCCGACGGTGATCTCAACGGCGTCAATTTGATGAGGCCTACTCATAAAACAATTGAGCTAACTCATTACGGCGCTTTCAGAAGGGGGCGCTCTTGATCGTCAACGATGCATTTACCAAGGTACTCTGCCTTCATCCGCTTCCCGGCATCATTCACGTGAACCGAATCGAGAAAGAGATCATTGACCTTTCCCGTCATTAGCTTGTCGAGATCCACGAACAAGAGCCGATCATGGTTCGCGGCGATGGCGGTCAACACTTCGTTTTCTTGATCGATACCCTTTGCGTTGAATTGATCGATATGGTGGAGATGTTCATCCGTCAAGCGGGGCATTGTCGTGAGAACGACTTTGATCCGCCGCGCACTAGCGACATCGATGATGGTTTCGATGTTACGTCGAAAGACCCCGAGCTCACGCGCATTCATCGCACGTTGAGGCACTTTCCGGCGGATCTGCGACGCGGCTTCTACGAACATCCACTCCGGATTTGGGTTCAGGTAAAACTTCAACGCCCGGTAGGGAACGCTTACCCGGAGGAGGTATCTATCAAAAATCGGCGGCGGCTGAAAGACCTTCAGATAATGTGAATAGTCACCTCTAAACTCTGCCTCGGAGGCACGCGCGCCCTCATCGTTTGCAGCTACGTGAATGATAATATAGTCAGGGACAAAGTCAATGACGTTCAAGACAAAATTCACGAGAACATGCGCGCTCGTCCAGTAGCCCTGGCCAAAGTTCATCACTTCGAATCGGTTGGATTGAGCCGCAACTCTGGTATTGAGGTATTCTTCCAACATGGCGGGGTAGCCATCGCCAGTTGTCGACGCGCCGAGAGCGGCAATGCGAATAACTCCTGGGGGCTTGGCGTAGGCAAAGTCACGACCGACAAAGCCGAAGTTATTGAAGTTCCCGGTCACCGGGTTGCCGGTTGTTGATGGTACGCCTTTGTACTGAAGGAAGGGATGGCCAGTGAATTTCCGGAGCTCGTCATAGGTAAAGTTGGCCCTACGTGCTAGACTGACTTCCTTGTTTGGGAAGAACAGCTTCACGGCAGCACGGACACCGAGTTCTACTGAGATTAGAAAGACCAGGTTAAACAATACGAAGTAAACCCAAGTCCGGCGTAAACGGCCAAAGAAACCATAGAGGCTGATGGACATCAGAAGTACTGAGGCGATCCACAGGATCACCCTCTCACCTGGAAAGAGGGACAGCATTGCGAAGAATCTCTCGAATATCGGCGGGGCGATGAGAAGGCTGATTATGAGAGCGTAACCGCTGACGAATTTCCTGAAGGCGTCCATAGTCCGCTCAATGGGTGCCGATGTCTTTATTCTCCTGGTGAGGACTAGATTCACAGATTACGAATTCTTAAATTGCCCTGGGGACTACCATATTTGAAGCCCAGCAATAAAGCGAAGAGCGAGATCAAACCAGCGCCTAACCGCCAATCGAGAGACGTTGCAATATTACCTTGAATTCACCGCTCATAAGATATTCCTCTTCCTCGTTGGCAATCGGGTGTGTCATCAGTTCCACATTGCTTGACTTCGCCAAGGCCGCGACTCGATCCAGTGTTTTCCCTGAATGCACTGGGTCAAGTCGAAAAAATAATCCGTAAGACGATATCGACGAGCGAGCCAGCGATCGACCAGCATCCGGTATGCCCGGTTCAACATGCTTTTTTCGCCAGGCCGGAAAGAAAAATTGCGGCGCAGCGTTCGTGAATCCCCAGTTGTCATGGCCGCCCGACTTACCAGTTGGCCGAATTCATAGGATCTCATCCCTGACCAGCACCGGCGAGAGATAATCAACCGGGTTTAGAATCAGCTTGGTAATCAGTTCGACCGCTGCAGGGCAAATGTTGATGAGGCGAGCAGGAGAGCAATGTTACCCAATTTCAGTTTCGATCTCGTAGCATAACAGTATTGACCGCTTTTCGCTCCGCGTTGTCTCCAAATTGCGAGATCTTTAGTAGGCCTGCAGTTCCTTGATACCGAGATCAACAGTTTGCTTTCGCGAAAGCGATTCAGCGAGCCGGTTTGCCAATTGAATATTTGTCAATAAAGGAATCCCGAAATCCACAGCCTTTCTCCGAATATAGTAATCGTTAGTTAACTCGATTTCCTGAAAGTTCTTGGGTATATTGATCACCAGGTCTATTTTTCTTTGCTCGATGAGTTCACCTGCATTGGGAGAACGATTTTCCAATGGCCAGTGAACGACCACACTGTTGATGCTGTACCGACTCAGAAACTCCGCGGTTCCTTGAGTCGCAAAAAAGCCGATTCCCAAGCTTTCGAACAGCTTTGCGCCCTCGATAAAGGCTACTTTGTCTTTCAGTGTGCCGGTCGAGAGCAGAACGGTCCTTATTGGAAATTTGAAGCCAACCGAAATAAGAGCTTTCAAAAAGGCCTCTTCGAAATCATCGCCTAGGCAGCCAACTTCGCCGGTAGAAGCCATCTCGACTCCCAAGGTTGGATCCGCGCCTTCCAATCTCGTGAACGAAAAGTGCGGAGCTTTAACGCCGACATAGTCGAGGTCATACCATGGCCGACCGACTCTCGCGACAGGGACGTCCAGAATGGCTTTCGTTGCCAACTCTATGAAGTTCACCTTGCAGATTTTTGAAACAAACGGAAAACTTCGTGAGGCACGCAGATTAGTCTCAATTACTTTGACGTTTGTGCCTTGGGCGAGATATTGAACGTTCAACGGTCCGGTTATTCTCAGCGCGTCAGCAATCCGCTCCGTAATCTTTTCAACCTTGCGGATCACTTCAGGATAAGTGCGCTGTGGTGGGAGGACCAAGGTTGCGTCGCCTGAGTGAACCCCGGCATTTTCCACGTGCTCGACCACAGCCATAACCAGGATCTGTCCCCGGGAAGCAACCGCGTCGACCTCGATTTCCTTGGCGTCTTCAAGAAATTTGGAAACAACTACTGGATGCTTTGGGGAAACATCTGCTGCCTTGTTCAAGAAAAGCTCACACTCCCTAGCATTAGTCGCTACACCCATGGCTGCACCGCTTAGAACGTACGATGGCCGGAGCAGAACGGGATAACCCGTTTTCTCCGCAAATGCCACGGCATCGTCGAGAGAAGGCGCTTCGCGCCAGGAAGGCTGATCGACTCCAATGCTATCCAGTAACATCGAAAACTTATGTCGATCCTCGGCGCGATCGATATCAATGGCCGAGGTTCCGAGAATATTCAATCCCGCATGATGAAGCTGAAGGGCGAGATTATTCGGGGTCTGCCCACCAACTGAGATAATCACTCCAAGGCATTGCTCCCGCGCGTAAATATCGAGCACGTTTTCCAGGCTAATCTCGTCGAAGTAAAGTCTGTCGCAGCTATCATAATCCGTACTGACTGTCTCTGGATTGAAATTCAGAAGAATCGAGCGGTAGCCCAGCTTTCGGAGAATGCGGGAGGCGTTCACACAGCACCAGTCAAACTCAACCGAACTGCCGATGCGATACGCGCCCGATCCGAGGAGAAGCACGTTCTTACCTTGTTCGGGTTGCACGTCATCTCCTTCTCCATTGAACGTCAGGTAGAGATAATTCGTTTGGGCCGGGTACTCGGCTGCCAGAGTGTCGATCTGCCTGACCACTGGGGATATCCCCATGTTCTGCCGGTGTCTCCAAACAATCGTCTCATCCATTTCGAGAATCGAGCCTAATTGGCGATCGGAGAATCCGGCGCGCTTGGCCTCAAGCAAAAGTTTTTTTGGACACGGTCCACCCTTGTAGGTTTCGAGGAGATCTTCGATCTCTACCAGATAATGAATACAATGGAGAAACCATTCATCAATATGCGTTAGCTCATGAAGCTGCTTGACGCTATGACCGTTTCGCATCGCCCAAGGCAATGCGAAGACGCGATCCGGCGCGGGTTGTGCCAGCAATTCCTTTGCCTTCGCCGGGCCAATGGGTCGGGTTGCGACGATTCCATCGTGACCAATGTCGAGCATCCTAGCTGCCTTCTGTAATGCCTCTTCAAATGTCCTGCCAATGGCCATAACTTCGCCGACGGATTTCATGCCTGAACCCAAATCGCTCGACGCGCTACGGAATTTCTTCAGATCCCACCGAGGGATTTTGACGACCACGTAGTCTAACGCGGGTTCAAAGCACGCCGTGGTAGTCCGCGTTACGGAATTCCGGAGATCGGTAAGGCTGTATCCCAGCGCAAGTTTAGCAGCGATATAGGCCAGCGGGTATCCCGTGGCCTTTGACGCAAGAGCTGAGCTTCGGCTGAGCCGGGCGTTGACTTCAATCACCCGGTATGCGTCTGATTTCGGATCAAGCGCAAACTGAATATTGCACTCACCAACAACCTTCAAATGGCGAACAACGCGGATGGAAAGCTCCCTCAGCCGATGGTAATCGCCGTTCGTGAGAGTTTGACTCGGCGCTACGACAATGCTTTCGCCCGTATGGATACCAAGAGGGTCAACGTTCTCCATGTTGCAGACGGTGATGCAATTGTCCGATTCGTCTCGCACGACCTCGTATTCCACTTCCTTCCAGCCATTGAGGTATTCTTCCACGAGGACCTGTGGCGAATGGGCCAAGGCCCTCTTGACCCGTTCCTCCAACGCCTGTTCGTCTTTGCACACGCCAGAGCCCAATCCTCCCAGCGCAAACGCAATTCTTACCATTACCGGATAACCGATTTCGGCTGCCGCTCTTTTTGCTTCCTCCAGCGTGGTCGCCCCCTGGGAACGCGGTGCATCAACGCCGATCTCGCTAAGCCGCCTCACAAACAAAGCCCGGTCCTCCGTGTCACGAATCGTCTGAATCGGCGTACCGAGCACACGGACACCGTATCGCTGCAGGAGACAACGATCGGCGATTTCCAACCCACAATTCAGCGCTGTCTGGCCGCCGAATCCGATCAGAATCCCATCAGGTTTTTCTTTTTCTATAACTCGCTCCGCAAAGTCTGCGTTTACTGGTAGGAGATACACATGGTCAGCGAGTTCTTCCGAAGTCTGGATAGTGGCAATGTTCGGATTGATTAGAACAGTGCTAATGCCCTCTTCTTTAAGAGCTTTGAGAGCCTGGCTTCCGGAGTAATCGAACTCGCCGGCCTCGCCTATCTTCAAGGCCCCGCTGCCAAGCAACAGAACTTTTCGGATCTTGCTATCCATGGTCGAGCGCATCTAGAAATGAATCAAAGACGAACGACGCCTCCGTAGGACCTGGATTCGCTTCCGGATGGAATTGCACGGAAAAGATCGGCCGCTCCCGATGCCGCATCCCCTCATTTGTGCCATCATTTGCGTTGAAGAACCACGGCTTCCATTCTTCAGGCAATGTTTTCTCGTTTACAGCGAAACCATGGTTCTGCGATGTAATGTAGCAACGCTTGGTTCCTACTTGAATACAGGGTTGGTTCTGGCTGCGATGGCCATACTTCAACTTGAACGTATCGGCGCCAACGGCAAGGGCCAGGAGTTGATGTCCCAGGCAAATTCCAAGAATGGGGATATCTCTTCCTAGTCCTTTTCGGAGCACCTTTAAAGCATCGCCACACATTTTGGGATCTCCGGGGCCGTTCGAAAGAACAACCCCGTCAACTATCTCCTCGGACCAGTCGTAATTCCAAGGCACCCTCAAAACATCCAGCCGCTTACTGAGCAAATGACGCAGGATGCTGTCCTTGCACCCAAAATCGACCAGGATGACCTTCTTTTGGCCCGACCTTGGATAAAATCTGGGTCTCTCCAAGCTTGCCTCGGCTACAAGGTTACGCTCGTTAGGGTCCTCCCAGGCGAGGTCCGTATCGTCAACCACGATCTTTCCCAGCATCATTCCCTGGTTTCTTAGCTTCTTCGTTAGCATGCGGGTGTCGATGTTGCATATGCCCGGAATCTTTTGACGCTGCATCCATGAATCTAGGGAACCTAGCGCCGAACAGTGGCTGTAGTGCTTCGAAAGCGTGGCAATAATGAGTCCACTGATTTGAATTCGGTTGCTTTCAAAGAACTCAGGGATGTCGAGCTCATTTTCGCTGGGCTTTGTTTCTTCGTTAACCGGAACCCCGTAGTTTCCAATTAAAGGATACGTCAGCACTAAAATTTGCCCCCGGTAGGAAGGATCGGTCATGGCTTCGGGATAACCGACCATCCCCGTATTGAATACAACCTCGCCCGCTCTCGAGCAGCGTGAGCCGAAGCGTTCGCCGGGGAAGCGACTGCCATCTTGCAACAACAATTCCGCTTTCGATACCTCGGCTCGGGGAGCTAAGGAGGAGCTATTGTGGGTTGTGCTGTTGTTCACTGGCAAAATACTCTAAAAGTGCCGAACGCCACATCGCCGAAGAATGGCGATCCAATCGAAGGCCGAGTCGTCCCGCGAGCATTAGTCGAGTTTAAACTCAGTTTTCCAATCAGCCTCTTCGGTAAACTTCGGCTGGTCCCGTTTATCTAACATGTAGTTACCCATTACCAAGTAATCCATTTCGGTTCTCATGAAACAACGGTAGGCGTCTTGCGGAGTGCAGACGATCGGTTCGCCTCGCACGTTGAAGCTGGTATTAACGATAACGCCGTAGCCAGTAAGCGTCTTAAACTCTCGAATCAGTTGCCAATATCGCGGATTAACCTCTTTGGATACGCTTTGAATCCGGGCCGAGTAATCGATGTGCGTGACGGAAGGGATATCTGACCGTAAAAAGTAAAGACGTTCGTACAGGCCTTTTTCGTGATAGTCATTCGGAGCGGGGATTCTCTTCTCTGCCCGAACGGGAGCTACTAGCAGCATATAGGGAGAAGGACGATCCAACTCGAAATAAGTCTGGATGTCCTCCTCCAAAACGCTGGGCGCAAATGGCCGGAAGCCTTCGCGATATTTGATTTTTAGGTTGAGCTTCTTTTGCATCTCAGTGTTGCGTGGGTCACCCAGGATACTGCGATTACCCAGCGCTCGCGGACCGTATTCCATCCGCCCTTGGAACCAACCGATCACTTTACCATCGGCAAGCTTCGCCGCTACAAGTTTTGCCAGTTCATCAAAGCTCTGATAATGGGAGAAAACTGCTCCACAACTGCCAAGGATTCGCTCAATCTCCCTGTCCGAAAACGATGGCCCGAGATACGCGCCGTGCATGGCGTCGGGACTACAGTTGAGGATCCGCCTATTGCCTTCCCGAATATACCACACCGCGTAAGCCGCCCCGAGCGCCCCGCCCGCGTCGCCCGCGGCGGGTTGAATCCAGATGTCCTCAAACATACCTGAGCGCAGAACTTTGCCGTTGGCGACACAGTTGAGTGCCACCCCTCCCGCCAATACCAGATATTTGCTTTTGGTGAGCTCGATCGCTGTCTGGCAAAGCCTCATGACAATCTCTTCCGTCACCTGCTGAATCGCCAGGGCCATATCCATGTAAACCTGCGAAATCTCCGATTCCGCCCTTCGCCGTGGCACGCCAAAAAGCTGCTCCCACTTATCCTCGAAAACCATTCTAAGGCCAGTGGCATAGCTGAAGTAATCCATGTTAAGGAGAATCGAACCATCCTCTCGGATATCCACGAGATCGGTCTTAATTTTCCGCACAAAATCGTTCAGTCGAGGCGACTCAGGATTGCCGTAAGGCGCCAGCCCCATAAGCTTGTATTCGCCGCTATTCACCACGAAACCTGTGTAGTAAGTGAAAGCGGAGTAAAGGAGCCCGACCGAGTGCGGAAAGTGCAGTTCCTTCAGTAGCGTGATCTTGTCTCCCTGGCCGTACCCAATTGTCGTGGTGGCCCATTCCCCGACGCCATCTATTGTAACAATGGCGGCTTCCTCGAATGGCGACGGATAGAAGGCGCTTGCGGCATGCGACAAATGATGTTCCGGATAATAAATCGGCACCTTCCCATCCCCGAGCGTTCCCAATTGCTCCTTCAGCAGTCTTCGCATGAAGAGTTTCTCTTTAATCCAAACAGGAATAGCAGATTGAAAACTCACCAAGCCCCGCGGAGAAAAACCGTGATAGGTCTCCAAGAGCCGCTCGAATTTCAGGAATGGTTTGTCATAAAAGGCTACGGCCGTAAGGTCCTTGTAGTCCACACCGGCCTCCTGTAGCACGTATCGAACGGCATTAATTGGGAACGAGGAATCGTGCTTCTTCCGAGTAAATCTCTCTTCGTGCGCCGCCGCGGCAATTTGACCGTTAATCAGAAGCGCAGCTGCGCTATCGTGATAAAAGGCAGATATGCCAAGAATCGTGTTTCTCACCGCTGTTCCTTTCGAAGCCGCACTTACATTTTTCCCCGAGCCTGGCGCTCCCTGATCAAGCTAAAAAAGGGTGTAGATGAACGGGGCAATAGCCGATCCGGCCTTTAGGACGATAAGCACGCCAAAGGTGAGTAAGATCACGATAAGCGGCACTACAACGCCTGACTTCATGGGCTCGCACTCCGGCACGCTTTGGGTCGGCCTGAAGTGTATCCACGACCCAGCGCAGGACCTGGGCGGCAACGAGCGTGTTCGCCTTGCCGTTCGGATGGTCGTCCGACTCGGTCACCCACAACGTGCTCTCGGGGCCATGGCCCCGGAGGCCGTCGATCAGCTCGAGAACGGGCACATGGTTCGCCGAGAGCGCATCCTTGATCTTCTGGTGCGCTGCCGCGAAGGGATACTCCCCGTTGATTTCGCGGAGCTCGGGCAGGATTGTGACGAGAAGTTTCGTGCCGTCTTTGTTCGTCCTCGACGCCAGTTTCGCCAGCGCCTGCTTGGCCGCTTCGAGCCCAGGCCGCCCGTCCTCGTACAGCGAGGCGTAGTACTCCTTCCAGTTCGGACGAGCGCCGATCAGGCGCAGCATCGAGTCGAACCGCGAAACCGTGTAGGCCACCAGGTAGGAGCGGCCCACCAGGAAGAGCTTCCGCTCGGTCGGCACCGGCTCCGGATCATTAATAAAGTACTGAAGAATCACCAGGTCGGGGTTGAACGCGCGATCGAAGGTGAGGTAGTGGGTGACCTCCTGCACCGTGTTGTAGTTCCCGACTCCGGCATTGAGCACTTCAAACCGGGAGTAGCCGGGCACCTGAACCTTGTTCAGCTCGCGCTCGAGGATCTTCGGGATGGTTTCCTCCGCCGGCACGCCCCACCCCAACGTCGTGGAGTCGCCCAACATCACGATCCGGTACACATCCGGCGGCTTCGCCACGGGATACTCCCGGTCGCGAAGGCCGTGCGAATTGATGGAGACCGGCACGCCCATCAGAAACGCGGAGCGGTTCGGCGCGTGCGAGAAGCTGAGCTGCGGATCCGCTGCCGGCTGCTTGAGCTGGGTTGCGTACTTCCACATCTCCATCGAGAAGTCCATGCTTCTGGAGAAGGCGATTCGCAGCGCCAGCTCGGACAGTAGGCAGCAGACCAGTATCACGCCGACAAGCAGCGCGATGTTCAGCAGCGTATCGTTTGTGCGCCCGCGCGGCGACTCAGGTTTCATAACAACGACGCAATCGGCCCCTTAAAACAGGGTGTAGATGAACGGCGCGATGGCCGATCCAGCCGAGAACACGATCAGGATACCGAACCCGAGCAGGATCACGATGATCGGCAACAGCCAGAACTTTTTACGGGTCTTCAGAAAACCCCAGAGATCTTTGATGAATTCCATAATTAGTTTTTCTTTTTTAATACGGTTTCTCTATGTCTTTCCCAGTGAAAGTATGATTTCTAATGACCATTACCGAATTTTCGCCAGACTTGAAGTCCCTCAGTTTCAGGGAATCAAGCCCCAGAAGTTTCCGCGCCAGGCCAATCGGGGTCACTACGCCAAAGAAAACCAGCGTTAAAAGGATTTTGGACACCACTGTGCCCAACAGGTGGGAGAGACCCAGCCACAAAACGGCCACCGGCCGATAAAGCCGTGGGACCGTCATGTCTACGATCAGAGCGATCATCGCCGCGGTAATAAGCGCTTGTCGTTTGAAAGCGGCACTGGCGAGCAAAAGCAAAAGTACCATCGCCATTCCGGTATCCTTGCTTTGCTCTTTCGTGATGGGCCGCTTAAACGATTCGGCGACGATTTTTTTCATGGAAATTCCATATTGACCAATGACGCCCCTCCAACCCTTCTAGTTCATCTCGATCAGTTCCCGCTGGATGAGTTCCAGTGGAAGATGTACCTCGGAAGTAAAATTGCCGCGTCCTGAGACATAGCTTTGACCGGTTCTCGAGGGCTAAGGACGCGATGAGTGGGCTAACATAAATTTTCCCGCCTGCCACGGTTTTAACAGCGCGCAATAATTCTTCTGCCGAACCGTTTTTCATCCAGTAACCGGCTGCGCCAGCGTGCAGGGCGCGCGGCATAAATCCGTTCAGATTGGCGTGACACAGTCAGAATACAATGCGCGGGAATTCCGTCGCCAGATCTTTGATCCAGCGGATCCCGTCACGATCTTCGAGGAACGACTCAATCAAAAGAACGTCTGGCCGATGTTTTCGAATCAGTTCGCCGGCGTCGTAAAACCGTGTGCGCCGCCGCGAACATGATATCGCTTGCTTGTCCCCACGATTGCGGCCATCCCGTGCTCATTGACACACGTGTCTCCAACCACTACGACCCTACATGGCTCTGTACCCGCGCGATCTGTGGAGCTCTTTTTCATGGGTTGCGCGATTTTACCAAGTCGCTCTACCAAATCGCTCCGGGCTCCTGCAAGCCTAAATTTGCGTTTTTAACGAAAATAGTTGTGGCCCATCGCCTGATAAACCCGCGCGTAGGATTCACGGACTACGAATTCTTGAATTGCCTCGGGACTACCGTATTTAAAGCCCAGCAATAAAGCGGAGAGCGAGATCAAACCACCGCATAAACACCAATCTCGAGGTGTTGCAATATCACCTGGAATTCATCGCTCATAAGAAATGCCTTTTCTGCGCTAACGGTCGGGTGTGTCATGAGTTCCACATTGCTTGACTTCGCCAAGGCCGCGACTCGATCCAGTTTCTTTCCCTCAATGCACTGAGTCAGGTCGAAAAAATAGTCCGCAAGACGATATCGACGAGCAAGCCAGCGATCGACCAGGCCACGGTAGGCTCTATTTAAAAAGCCTTTCTCACCTGGCCAAAATGAGAAGTTGCGGCGCATGGTTGTACCGGCCGGAATCAAGTTGCTTAGGAGAACATTGGTGCAAAGATGCATGTGATGATGTCCGTCGATATGCGACGGTGGCTTTCTAAATAACCGGACGAACTCGTCCCGCTGCGCCCGATAGGAATGAGCGAAAGCCTTCCGGAGAAACGGATTATATACCACTTGCGTAAACTTGTTGTGCCTTAGAAACCGAATTAACCGGTTTTGATGCGTTTTAAGTCTATCCGGGCAATTTGTGTTAGTGAATTGCTCGGAGAAATTAAGATGTAATCCGATATCCAAGCCGTTTTCTTTTGCCAGTTCAGCCGCGCGCTCCGAATCCGCCATGAAAACCATTGCACTAACAGAGGTGATCCTTCCCGCTCTATAGCATCTTAGGGCGGCATCCGTTTCAGCTACCGAACGGCCCCAGTCGTCCGCGTTAATAATTAACACGTGGCAGGGATCAAAGGCTGGAACTAGGTACTAACAGCGTCAGGGAAGCAGGCAGAGAATTGTTATATCGTGAGTCGCGAGATGAGCTAAAATATGCGAAGAAGACGCGCGGGATTGCCCGCGTAAATGCCGGGGACGGTGATGTCTGTCGTGACAACGGCACCCGCGCCGATGACGACATGATCACAAATGGTAACCGGGAGGATGGTAGCATTGGTTCCGACACTCACAAAATTGCCAACTTTGGTTTGGCGCCAGAGGGTCCGTTCCGTCGCCGGTCCTCCCGTGATGAAGGGATCATTGATAAACATCGCCCCATGAGAAATGAAGCAATCATCTCCGATCGTGACCAGCTCGCAGATAAATGAGTGAGACTGAACACGGCAGCGTCTGCCTATTTTGACTCCTTTTTGTATCTCGACAAACGGCCCGATGAAACTTCCATCTCCAATCGCGCATCCATAGAGATTAACCGGTTGTACAACGATGACCTCTTTACCAAACTCAACATCGACAATTCCTGAGTACCGAATTTCTGGTTTCGTCACAACGGCGTTGCGTAATGGCTGAGCTTCACGAGGCGGGGTGCGCTCAAGAGTAACAGTGTGATGTTATCCAACAGGGAGGATTTTTGCCAACCCTGTTCCATTGCAGCTCGTTCTCAACGCGACGACGACCGAAAGTGCCCACCTTTTTCCGAAGCTCCGGTTGCGCCATGAGTTGAGCAATGGTTTCTGCAAACTCTGCTTCTCTGTTCGGTCGGACATAAACGGCGACGTCTTCGGCAGAAAAGCGCGTTTCTTTCAGATCGAAGCGACGATCGGCTTCGCATAGGCCACGTATTCCATCACCTTGATCCAAGTGGACACATCGTTAAGGGGCTGGAAGGATCGGGATCCACGCAAATATCGGCGGCGGCAACCTGTTCGGCAGCACGATCGCCGGAAGTCCCAATGATGGTAAATGGAGGATGATAAAAGTCATGAATCGCCGTGCTCTCGCTTATAAATTCCGGGTTCACGCAGATACCGAAGTCCTTTTCCTCCTCTTTACCAGATTTTTGTTCCAGCAAGGGCCGCACCACATTGTCCAGTTTCATTCACGGGACCGGTCTGGGGAGCGTTGAGCTAAATCGGGAAGAACCTTGAAACTATCCACACGCTTGAACGTCAACAGGGATTTCAAGATGATCCCCAGCTTGCGCATCTGTTCCCTGCGGTGGAAGGCCATGAGTTCGTTCGAAACAGACCTATCGATGCCTCGCAGCATCGCCCATCCATAACCCAAACCCAGCGAGAGGCCTCCCAGAAGATAGGGCCGCTTGGTCATTCGATAGGCAACCCGAAAAAGTTCCCAGAGAGGATGTCCACCGAGGTAGTAATCTCTCTTTCCATAGTCGAACAGGGCGGCAAGGGCACCGCGGGCCGCAGTTCCCAGATGCCTGTGGTGAAAGAAGGACTTCTCCCGAAAGGACTTGGTCTTCCAGCCCATCATGCGTGCGGTTGTAACCGCGACCCAATCTACTCCTCCAGCCTTGTTCGGTTTGAACCCGCCGATCTCCTCAAAGCAGCGCTTCCGAAACAACTGGCAGCCGCCGGCAACATGATAGTGCCCTTCGAAACTATGACGGTCGGAGCTGTAGCCTTCCTCGACGAAGATGGACCCCGCGACTCCGAGGTTGTCGTCTTCCGTGAATTTTCTAAGAAGGAACTCCAAATAATCTGCCTCAAAGGAAATATCCGCATCGAGATTGCCCACAATCTCATACCCCAGTCCTCTGACGCTTTCGTAGCCGGCGTTGAACGCGTGCACTTTGCCCGCGAAGTTCCGGTCCTGGCGGGCCGATCTTTGGACTATTTCTATCCACGGACATTTTGGAAGGTAAGGGCTCACGATCGCGGCAGTCGAGTCGGTCGATCCATCGTCCACAATCACCCACCTCATCGGCAAGATTGTTTGGCTGATCACGGATTCGATGGTCTTCTTGATTAACGCCTCCTCATTGTGAGCAGGAGTGATGAGCACAAAGGGGGGGAAGAGGCCGCGGTCTTGCCCGTTCATTTTCACGCTGGAATCGCCTTTGATATCAACGCTGCTCATCATTCCGTCATCTCCAAAGCTTGCTAGCGACCCGCATGTGTGGCGGCTGAGTCGCCTAACAGCTCCGCATAGAAACCAAGAAACCTGTCCTTCTCCGCTTGCCAGGAAAGGCGTGCCACAGATTTCCGGGATTCGGCCAAGCGTTTGAATACTTCGGCGGGATTGTGCCAAACAAGCCGAATGGCCTCCGCAAGTGAAGCTTCATTTCCCGGTTCAAAGTAAAACAGACAATCCTCCGGCAAGTACTTACGGATTGTACACGTCCGGGGCGAGACCACGGGAAGTCCCTGGGTGAGGTACTCAACGATCTTGGTGGAAAAATACAAATCACCGAAAATGCCATCTCGGTGACATGAGATACCCACGTCTGCCTTTCTCATCTCGCCCGCCACTTGTTCGATAGGGACCCGTCCGACCAGTTCGATTGAGTCCCTAACCCCCAATTGGGAGGCCAAGTCGAGCACCTCGGCGAGTTTGTTGCCGTCCCCCATGATTTTGAGCCGAATCGGCACTTCACCCTTCAGCCTTGCCATGGCTTTGACGGCCAGGCCCAGATCGTAGTGCTCGGTGATCGTCCCGCAGTAGAGGAGCACGAGGCGATTCTGGCTCTGTGGCCACGACTCTGGGATATCGCACACTTGAAAATGAGTCAGATCCGGAAAGTTGTGGACGATGAAGATTTTGTCGTCGGCCACTCCCTTGGAGCGAAGGTTTTCTCGCATGGTCTCATTAACGGACACGACGCGGTCGGCCAGCCAGCAACTGACCATCTCTTGTAGAGCCAGGAGCCTCACAACCAAGCTGCGCTTCTCCTGATGCCAACTCATGTAGAGCTCTGGCATTGGATCATGGATGTCCAACACCAGCCTGCTTCCGCTCAACCGAGGAATGATACCGGCCAGAACGAGAATGTCTGGCATGTTGTGAACGTGAACCACATCCAGTCGGCTACGGAAGTGCAGTTGAGCGAGTTTCAGACCGCCCAGCAAGCCGGTCATGAAATACTCAAAAAGATATCTCAGGAAGTTCCCCCGCTCCCGGCGGATGTGGAGGCGGTGGATGTGAACGCCGTTGTGAATAGCTTCGCGAGGCTCCCTGCCATTTCTCATTTCCTCCATCAGGGAAACGACGTGGACTTCAAAGCCGTTGCCCGCCAGGGCCTCCGCCTCTCGCCGGATCCGGGCATCCGTCAGGTAGCAGGTGTGGGCGAGCATCGCCACTCGTGCTGAATTTCTATCGGGCATATCGCCTCATCAACCCATCAACGATTTTCGCGTGGGCGGCTCCGTCTCCAAACAACTCCTGGTGTGGCCCGGTGGGTTCAAAGGTCTTGATCAGGTCAGCGATGCGGCCGGGGTCAGGTCCGGTCAAGACCTTCCATCCAGCTTGCGAAATCTCCGGAAACCACGAGAGTTCGATCAGTATGACACAAGGTTTCTTCAGAAGGTACGCCTCCCGGCGGAGTCCCCCGGAATCCGTGAGAATCTTGTCTGCCCCCGCAGTCAATCGGAGAAAAGCCACGTACCCCATCGGTCTGCAAAGTTCGATTTGCGAGCCTTGAAGCATCTCCAGCACTCCGAAATCCTTCATGCTTTGCAAGGTCCTTGGGTGGGCGGGAAAGATGATTCGCCGCCCGGCTTGAATTAATCCGGAAAATATCGCACGAAGTCGCGCTCCATCGGCCAGGTTCTCCTGACGGTGCAGCGTCAGAACCAGATAATCTCCGCGCGACACCTTGATGCCGTATTTCTTCAACGTCATCAGAAGCGCGTCTTTCATCAGGTCTCCGGTGAACTCGATGCGCTCCGGATTGTAGCCCTCTTTGTGCAGGTTATTGACGTCCGTCTTGGTGCAGCAGAAAATGACGTCGGCGAGTACATCCGACACGCGTCTGTTGATCTCCTCGGGATTGAGCCGATCCACGGCCCGAATTCCCCCTTCCACATGCGCAAACGGGATGCCCAGCTTGCTTGCGGCAATCGCTGCGGACATCGTGGAGTTGACGTCCCCATAACTCAGCACGCAGTCGGGCTTCTCAGCGCGAAAAACAGGGGCAAGCTCAAGAATGGTTTGCGCGGAAAAATCCACGCCATTGGTGTTGGCAACGTGAAGGTGATAATCCGGAGCAGGAAGTTCAAAGCATTCAAAGAAGGCCTGCGACATCTCGTAGTCAGAGTGTTGGCCGGTGTGGATCAAAACCTCCCGAATTCCTCTGCGCCGGAGCTCCTGGTTCACCAAATACTCTTTGACAAAGTTAGGTCTGGTTCCCACGACCGAACAGATTTTCATAGGTGACTCTCGATATTCCCGAAATGAAAGTGCTTGAAAAACTGACCTGGAGGTTTTCTTGGTTCGGCCAATTTCATCGCTGATCCTAAAGGGCAACGACGGCGTCAATCCGCTCGTTTAGGCTGATGTCCACGTAGCCGGTGGGTCGGTTGTCTGCACATTCAGCGAACTGCTTTGAATCCCGTGGTTTGTGGATCCTCAACCGCAGGCCTGCCAGCGTGTCGCCACTGGAGGTGGATACCTTGACGTGCACAGCGCCCGAATCAAACTGAACTTCTTCGAAAACTGCGGAGCGACGTTTTCGAAACCACGAAACCGCCTGGGTGGCCGTGACAAACCAGGCGCCTCTGGTCTCCAAGTCGTTAAGCAGCTCCACGTAGAAGTCGTCCCACAGTCTGTCGGGAGCGATACTCCGATCGTGCCAGTTGATTGTGACAGCGCCGCCCAGCCGAGCAGCGTTGTCCAGAATGGAGGAGACGTGCTTCCGGGCCTGTCGTGGTGAAAGGTCCAACCGGTTGGGGTAAAACAGTGCAGTGTCCATTACGTGAAGTGGAAGTTCGAGTATTCGACTCGCCTGTAACGGCTTGTACACTTGGCTGGTACCCGCACGATAGCCAATCGCGTCGTTGTAGCCCACGGTGGAATCGTAGGGGAACCCGCCATCTTCGAGGATGACTGGGGAGTCTTCACTCCAATAGAGCCAGTGCATTCTCACGCCGACGGTTTCTTTTCCTGAGAATCTCGTGATCCGCTTGGCTTCCTCACGCCCCTTTGAACTATCTGACCAAGCATCAATCCCATGGAGCCCGATTTCGCAGCCCGCGGACGTCAAGCGCGGGATCTTACTCGCGATGTGAGAAACATCGTAGCGTGAGGCCCGGGCCCAGGGTGCTCGACCTTCGGAGGATCGTCCGGGATCGCCTTCAAAGGGAAGCACGAAAAACGTGGAAGGATTACCCTTTTCGATTTCGACGTAACGATCAAACTGTAACCAGATGTCCTTGGCGACGCCGAAATAAATGAAAGGCAGCTTTGCCGCTGCGGCCCAGTTCGTAAACATCTTGCGCAAGGGGAGCCGTCCACGCACCACATTGAAGAGTGAGCCTAGGGTCGCCCGGTACAGAAATCCGAACATCGTGTGGTCGAATTTGTGTCGGCGAATGGACGCATGATCCACATCGTGAGTGAGGCACGCAATGAAGGGGTACCCGTCGGGCAGAGGTGGAATCTCCACCAACGGGATTCCGCACCCCACGATCAGGTCCCGCAGGAATGCGATATGCAACTCCAGTGTGGGGGTGCCAGCGTTCGCGGGCGGCTGTCCCCGTGTGAGCAGACACTGAACCTCGCGGAACAGGTCATAACCCACGCGTGCGAAGAGCTGGTCTTCCAAGCGATCGACGAATCCGACCGTTTCCCCGGGGTCTTCGCTGGACAAGACCTTCGTGCCCCGGTGGAGAAACGTGGCGTGACATCCGTAGAGGGGCAGCGAACCCGCGGACAAGGAGAGGTTTGTTTCATGGTCGTGGAGCCGGGTCTCGATTTTCAGCCTGACGTCAAACTCCGTTTCTTCGCTGGCATACAGGATCAAGAGTCTGGTGGAAGAGGGCTCAGGTTTCGCATCGCCTGTGCAGAGCACGACTTGATACTGCCTCTCGTTGCGATAAAACTCCCAGGGAATCTTAAACAATTCAAAAAATTCGCGAACCGCGCTTTCTTCAGTTGGATCTGAAATGACGCCCAGCATCGCTGTCGTAGCGAATTCAAGTTGAAATATGTGGAATACCTACGCGTCTTCTTCTCATCTGGGTGCAGGCAATCGCCAAATAGCCCTAATACTCTCGGCTGTGGACATTCGAGGCAACGTCTCGGGGCAGGGCGAACCAGGCTTCCTGCCCGTAGCGGTCAGAGAATCTGTCGGCGACCACGGTCATAGAGTTTTCAGCCGTGCCGCTTGTGCTCCGAGTTTATCTCCAATTCTCCTGGCTTCTCGCGCAGTCTTGTTCCTATTGGACCACTTGATCGCTTGCAGAAACTCTGACTTCCCTAGCCGGCTCAGAATTTCAATGTTGGGCATGACGCAGTGGCCGCCGATGATTCCCGGGAAGTACTTCACCGGAGGAAGAAATGTTATCTCTTCATAGATCGAGACAACCTCGTCGTAATTCAAGCCCAGGTGATCGCAGTACCTATCCACCTCCTGGGCCCAGGCAATCATCAGGCCGAAGTAGGTGGTCTCAGTAAGCTTCGCGAGTTCAGTGGCCTCTGGAGACGAGAGGATCCTGGTTTTCAGGCCCAGCGACTGGAAGTGTCCGGCAGCCCGCTCGCCCGCAACTGGGTCAAGCGCTCCGACGAACTTCGTATAGTGAAAAAGGTCCTCGACCATCCGAACGTGCTTGCCGCGCACCGGACTGTTCACCACGGTGGCGCCGGATCGCTCCGCAACGGCGCGCGTCGTCCCAACTGCCACGGTGCTGTTGATAATCGTCAACGCAGGTTTGAATTGTTCGATACGGCGTGCGACTTCGCTCACGAAATCCTTGACCTGGAACGGAAAGCAGATGTGCATGACGTCGATCCGTTGGAACTTTTTCACCACGGGCTCGATGTCCACGCCGATCGTCTGGTGATGCCGGCTTGCGATTTCAAAAAGAGGTCTCCCCACCTCTCCAAGCCCCACCACAACAACTTTCTTTTGTTCAGCCATGTGCCAGAGATCCTAACCGACTCAAACATTGTTGAGGATTCAAATTGCCGATGTAACACAGGATACACTTATCCATTCGCCGCAAACGCGCGCTGGGTGCAACCGGAGTCATTCGCATCTGGTTAGGCCCATTCCTTACAATGAAGATGTCGCGAGGATTCTTATTCCCTCGCTCGATTTGAATCCGTTTATATGATTCGTTTGTGGCGACCGTGACATCCGAAAGCTTAAGACTGCACCATTCAAGTATTCTCAGGAGTCGAGTGGCAAAACCGTCCGCTCCTCCGTAACAGGACCGGTAAAACTCGGGACACAATTCATGCTGATCAAACACGAATTTCTTCCCCGCTAATTTAAATGGAATGGCCACCAAAAAGAGAGTGTCCGGAGGATTGTGAGCGTGGATGACGTCAAACCCTCGCTTTAGAAAGAGATAAGTAGCAAGGATAAGGCAAGCTGCCGTGAAATAACTGTATTCAGCCACATAACTCAGAAATGACTTTAGCTTAATGAAAAACATGTTTGCCTTGTCGCGGTTTGCCGACGGGGTCTTCTTGAAGAGTTCCAAAACTGGTAGCCGATAAACCCGGACGCCGTCCACGATTTCGGTCGCTGGCTGACCCTTGAACGTAAAACTGTGCTACCTCTCTCGGTGTAGCGTTCCAAAAGACGCCTTGGTACTCCCGACTTACGTATTCCAGGAACGATTCGTAATACACAAATGGATATTCTCTTCGCTTCGGCACCTTTCGATCGAAGCACAGATAATCAGGATGAACGTTCACCAGGGCCATCCCGCCGTGTTTGGCTATCCAGTCGAGTTTTTTACACCAAATAGCGATCGTGGGTTCGCGAAATAAGAGAAATAGAGTGGAGTCCTGCGGCAGCGTATAAGGAAGCTCGACATAACCCGGAGAAGAACTATCAAGGTTTGATCCGCCTTCGTCGGGCTTCGGCGCGACGAGTAACTGAGAGTTGAGAGAAGCAGACCGGGGAATCCAGAACGGAAAGATCGTATGACGCCCTTCGGGTTGCGGCTCGAAGGGGTCGGTGTCAAATGTGGACGTATCGTACTGAATGTTGAGCTCATGCAACCAATCCAACTTGTGGAGCATGAAGGCTGATCTGAACCCGACCACTTGCCATTCAGCAAGATAGCGGTTGATGCGGGTCGCTCTCTGACTGAATTCCCGCCGGGATGCAAAGAGCCGCCCATCGTGGTTAAGGTCGTGAATACCGACTTCGAAACCATTTTGCGTTAGTTCATCCCTCAATTTACGTGGCACCGCGTAGTCGCCCTCTGGAATAAAGTTGAATGACGAGCGAAATCCGAGTTTCCGCTCCAGTCGCATCAATTCCAGGCATTTATCCAAGCCAATCTGTTCCTCAACGTCGTGGGTTAGGATGAGAGCGAACTTCTTACCTCCGGGCCAGCCTGGCCAATCCTCCGGAGACCGTTCCGAGCCCGGCATGATTGGCCAGATATCATCGACGCTGCCACGTAGACGTAAAGCAACCCTCCGCCGGAGTGCCGTTCGCAAAGACTGCGGAATGAGCGGCTTGAGCCTGAAATAAACTCTATTGCGTAGCGTCGGCATTGTATCAGGATCAGTAACTCATGAAGACAAAATTTGGCGGGCCTCCGGATAAAAGCCCCGGCCCGCCAACACCGATTGAAGTTGTGTCAATCCAGTCTTTTGAAATCCGACAGTAACTCCCCAGCGCTCAGGCAAAATCCCTAACCACCCGAGCAGAAGACGCTGCGCCACAGCGTCCACGACACGCGTTCAGCTACCAGATCAACGCAGGGGCTGCGGGCGACCGGATGCAGTGTCCTTACCCGGCAATAAACCGTCCGATCAATGTTCTAATTCCAGCCGTTTCGGAGCGTAGGAGCGAACTTTGTTAAGGACAACTGCCACGTTGTCTCGCTCAACGACAAGTCTCCGGTAGCTGCGCTTCATGGCGTCCCGCGAGTTCTTCTCGGCTTCGACGACCAGCAACATTTTATCCATGAAAGGCGCCATTCCCCAGGTGGAACTAGTCTGATCGAGCGGAGGCATGTCGAAAATGATATAGTCGAAGTCGCTGGCCTTCAAATTCGGCATAAGATCAAAAAACTTTTTCAAACCCAGCTTCGCTGGCCCGGCGTTCGACGATCCTACTGTCGCCAAATAGAGATTTTCCGCAGCGGCTTCCATCTCTCCATTGGACTTGAGAGCTGTCGTGAGAGGATAGGCAGGCTTGCCCTTAAAGAATGGATGAACATGGTCAGGTCCCAGGTCCACATCGACCAGAAGAACCTTGCCATCGTTGGTCTCCGACAGCGCGGCGGCGAGGCCGGCCGCGAGGGTGGAAGTACCAGCGGCCTCGGAAACCCCGGTGACTCCGACGAGCTTCGGTTTATGGGTCAAATTATGGAGTTCGAAATAAAGCCCCAGCCGGTCACGGATTGCTTCGCTGTAACGATGAATAAAGTGATCCGAGTCCCATGGGGCCAGATTTCCTGACCCGAAATTTGGGACTACTGCCGCGAGTTGTCCGTTTCGCTTCGCGATCGTTGACGGAGATGCTCCATTAGGGCTGGAACAGTAGGGGATCGACATCAGCGCGTTGATCCCAACGAATTTTTCAATTTCGACTCCCCTTCTCACCGACCCCGACAACACGAGTTCTTTGAGCAACGCGTAAAACACGGCAACTGCGAATCCTGCGACTGCCGTTCCCAGAATGATCTTATTGCGCGTTTTAGTGACAAGCGCGGGCGGTGAAGGCCGTTGCACCGCGCTGATATTCGGAATTTTCGAAGGGTCGAGAGCCTCGTCAACCCGCGCTTTTTCCAGAGTCGCCTCGAAGTACTTGTAGTTGTCCTCTTGCATTTGCTTCTGCCGCTCGAGGTCTGCAATCTTCGGGCCGAGCTGCGACAATTGCTGAATCCGCGGCTGCAGATCGTTTAGCCGAGCGGTCACGGCGTCTCTTTTCGCTTGCAATCCGGCCAGGCGGGCGATTTCAGCAGCCCGGTCCAACTTGGATGAACCCATCGGCCCAACCATCGAGGGCAAGTCAGGGTACTTCTTCTCCAGGTCGCGCCGCTGCTTGTCCGCGTCATCAATCTCACTCTGGTTCGCTTTTACCATTTGACTCTTTGGTGTGTACTTGGCAAATAGCTCCACCTGTGTTTTGCGCAGTTTTTCCAATCCCGATACGAGCAGCTGATATTTCTGAACGATTTCAGGAGGTGGTACCGGCTTGGCGGCAGCTGCCGGCTCGGACTTTTCAGGCTTGCCGCTTTCGGGCGTCGCATTCTGCCCGGCGGTTGCCGCGCCCGCCGGGGATGCTGCCGCTTTGGCCGGTCCAGGCGTGACACTTGCAGTCGCAACCGATCCATTCATTTGCTGGACCCGCGCTTGTTGTTCCGCCACGTCCGCGTCCGCCTTATGCAATTCCTCTTCTGTTTTCTCGGCCTCGCGGTTGAGAGCGTCGGTGGCACCGTTCAACGAAGTGATTCCTGCCTTCCCCTTAATGTCTTTCAACGCGTCTTCGGTCTGATTCAGGCGAGCATGGACTTGATCGGTCTGCTGTTGAACAAAGTCGAACGCTCCGGCGGAACGGTGAACTTCAAGGTGTTTAACGAAATACCGATTCAGGAGTTCGTTTAATACTAGCGGAGCAAGCTCGGGATTCGAGTTCCGATAGGCGACGGAAATGATGTTGCTGTTTTTACTAGTAGTTGCGGTCAGCCCGGAAGCTATGGTACCCGCTGCGGCCTCTCTGGTCGCCGCACCCAGGCGCTTAGGGCCTATCGCCTCGGCACTCTGAACGGCCAAATCCCAACTGCTGAGGATCGAGACTTCGGCAGCGACGAGGGTATCTGTGGTTTGCATGTATCCACCTGGATTTTTTGACGTGTCGGTATTATCGACTGCACTCCGCTCAACCAGATAGCGCACCAACAGCACCGCATCGGATTCGTAAACTCGCGGCCAGAAAAAGAATACTCCCGCGGCCACGACTAGGCCGGCAATAGCACCTATGAGGATCTTCTTCTTGTGTTTAAAGAGAGCAAAGAGGATGTCGTTGCGACCAAAGCTCAGCGCGTTTGGATCGTGCCCCGTAGGTTGCGGTGTGCGCATCCTCCGGGCAACAGTGGTCTCCTGGTTACTTAACGTTGCGTCCTGTTTTTTAATCAACGCACTTGGTGGTTGTTCCGGCATATGTCTCCTTACTTGTCTCCTTACTTGTCGATCCCTAGTCGAGATGACGATAAACGAGAGTGCCTACGAGGCGATTCGCGGCCAACGGTAGTCGGCCAAAAAGCTGATTACAAAACTCGGGGGCGTCGCGATGGGTATTTACCCACAAATTCGGCCCAAAAGCAAACTTAAAATACTCAATTATTTCCTCTTTAGTTCCCCACGAAAGTTTGAATCTGCGCAAGCCTTCGTCCGACATCGTTGTCCGGCCAAAGTGCATCGTTTTAACGCCCTTTCCCACCAGCCGCTTAATCCCTTCCCACATTACAAGGTTGTTCCCCCGAACCTCCTGAAGCCTCTCGTCGGACGCTCCGAATTTATAAAGGGCTTCTCCGCCCGAATGGAAAAAAACCGCAGCGGCGATCGGTCTGAGATGGCGTTTGGCCAGAACAACAAAGCCGAGGCCGGCCTTGACGACTTGCTCATCGATATTTCGGAAGAACGATAAGGGCTGCGGCGGAAGGCCATGTCGCCGCCGAGTTCGGACGTGAAGACGATAGAAATCCAGCATGGCCTCCCAGGTCTTGCTTGCTTCAACACTTAAGCCGCTTTTCTCTGCTTTGCGGATGGCGCGACGGACCGGGCTCTTGAACCGGGCAAACAGCTCTTCAATCCCAATGGTTAGATCGAGTTTATGACCGTAGTATTTCTCGGCCGCCCTGGCGGATGGCGGCAACATTTTTCTGCCTCCGCGCAGTTCGAAATAGCGCCACTTCCGCTCCCGGCCCAGTTCCAGGAGCCTTTCCATTAATGACTCCTGTCCCCATCCATCGAATACCAGCGGTGCGCAGAAGTCGCTGAAAGGCATCGAAACACCGCGTCGCCCAGTGAAAGGGCTCGCAACTTCCATTATTGGAACTAAGGCCACTGATTCACGCTCTCGACAAAAGTGAAGGTAAATAGGCTTGTGTCCATAAGTTTTAGAGAGCACTCTCGCCCACGCGGCGCAGTGAAAGAAATTGAAGGCGGGATGAGAAAGAACAAGGCGGTCCCAACTAGGATCGCAAAGCGGATCAGTGATTCTCACCTCAGCGGGTGGAGAGGAAGATCGGCCGTTGGCGCCAAATCGACTTGCGTCTCGGTCCTCTGTGGAGTCGGCGCTGTTTGTGTGCCGATATCGCACAGTACCCAATGATTGGAGCGAGGCGGAACGCAACTTACAAATTGTTTTCAGACCATGGCGCCGGTGAAGATCGCCTCTTTAACGCCCAGCGCCACCGTCTGGACTTGCGCCTCAGTCAATTCTGGGAACATGGGCAGTGAGATAAATTCCAAGGCAGTCCGCTCCGACGTTGGTAAAGCTCCAGCTCTGTATCCAAGGCTGCGGTAAGCTTTTTGCAAGTGGACCGGGATTGGATAATGCACCCCGCACTGAATCCCTTTTTCCTGGAGAAACCACATAACCTCGTCCCTTTCCTGAACACGGATTGCGTAGATGTGATAAACGTGCTGGGCGTCGGGCGCCGCAAAAGGCGTTATAACTTCGTCCATCCCACCGAACGCCTCATCATATTGCAGCGCATGGGCGCGCCGCAGCGAATTTCCACTTTCAAGGTGTTGAAGCTTAACGCTGAGGACAGCAGCCTGGATACCGTCCATCCGGCAGTTCCATCCGACCATGGTGTGGTGATATTTGCGGACCTGACCGTGATCTCGAAGAACGCGGATCTTTTCTTGCAATTCAAGGTTGTCTGTCACGACCGCGCCGGCTTCGCCAAACGCGCCCAGATTCTTACCGGGATAGAAGCTGAAGCATCCGGCGTGACCAAGCGTGCCGACCTTTCGTCCCTTGTAATTGGCTCCGTGAGCTTGGGCGGCATCCTCGATTACCAGCAGGTCATGCTCACGCGCGAACTCTAGAATGGGATCCATGTCTGCCGGTTGGCCAAATAGGTGAACCGGAATGATGGCTTTGGTTCGAGAGCCAACCGCCTCTTCGAGCCCGGCCGGGTCCATCGTGTAAGTACGATCGTCTACATCGACAAACACCGGCCGAGCTCCACAGTAAGTGATCGCCTCCGCGGTAGCCATGAATGTGTTGGGCACAGTTATTACTTCATCGCCAGGCCCGACGCCGACTGCCAAAAGCGATAGCCAGAGCGCTTCCGTGCCGCTGCCGACGCCAATGGCGTGCTGACAGCCGCAATAAGACGCAAAATCCTCTTCGAATTTTTCGACAAACGGTCCGCCGGCGAAAGCACTGCGGTCAATCACTTCGCGGACGGCGCGATCAAGCTCGCCTCGGAGAGCTGCGTGGTGGGCGTTAAGATCGAGAAATGGTACTCTAATATGCATTGCTTTTCGCAGAGGCTTCCAGAATTCTTGCAGGATTCTCTGGCGCAGTCATATTTTGTGATACGTCTCTGGTTACAACGCTTCCAGTGTCGACAAAGGCGTTCTCTCCCAACGGTGATTCCACCGACTCCTTTCTGAATTTCAAGGAATGCGGCAATCTTGTTTCATCACCGATATCGCAGGTAAAGGTTTACAATCCGCGACTCATCCGCCGAATGCTGTAACATGTAGCAGCTTCTCGGCTTTTTCTCGTTCGGAGGTCGAACCTAGTCCGTTCGATCGCGAGAACATCACAGGAGCGCCATTCGCCTTGAGCGAAGTGGAAGCAGCCTCAAGGATTCGGACGAGTTCAAGCCCTTGGCGACCGCCGGTTACCGGCCGATTCCCGGTGTTGATGCAGTCAATAAAATGCTGGCAAACCGCTTTCAGCGGCTCTTCTTGGTGGATGTAGGGAATGTAGCTGTCCCCGTAATGATATGAGTACTGAAACTCCGCAAAGGTATCGTAGTGCGGCGGGCGTTCCACACGAACATCGTAGACTTTAATCTTTTCATGGGTCTGCAGGTCGTCGTACACAATCATTCGGCGCGAGCCAACAATGGTCATCTCGCGAATTTTTCTCGGCTCGAGCCAACTGCTTTGGATGGTGGCAAAACGCTTGTGCCGAAAATACAGCGACATATTGGTCACGTCTTCGATGTGTGAGGTGACATGCGCGTTTCCCTGACAATTAACGGCGACCGGGAACTCTCCGAGAATATGGAGGATGATCGAGATGTCGTGCGGCGCGAGGTCCCAAGCGACATTAACGTCTTTTTGAAATAGGCCCAAATTTAGGCGCCGGGAATTGATGTAGCGGATGTCGCCGATGTCTCCCGCCTCGACAATCTCAACAATCTTCCGCACCGGAGATGAATAAAGGAACGTATGATCGATCATTAAGACGAGACCTTTGGAGTCAGCAATCTCTATGAGCTCCTCACACTCGGCGGAGGAGGATGCCATTGGTTTCTCGATGAATGTATGTTTGCCGGCCAGCAGACTGGCTTTAGCTAAAGAAAAGTGATACTTGACCGGCGTAGCGATAACAATCGCATCCAAAGCGAAATCGTTAAAAAAATGCTGATAATCTATTACCCCCTCGACATCTGGATATAATCCCCTTAAGTGCTTCAAACGCGCTTCGCTCGTGTCGCACACGGCCTTGAGAGTACAGTCGGTCAGGCTTCTAAAATTCCGCACGAGGAGCGGTCCCCAGTATCCGCAGCCAACTACACCCACTGAGATCGGTGTTCTCATATTTTCTTCACTTCTCCGTTGAGGCTCTCGGTCATCGGAACGGCCTGCCGAATAGATTTTGGGCGCGATTGCCGGCGCGACTCGGCGCGAAATTCGAGGGCTTCCCATATCAAGACCGGGATCGTTTTCAATATGATCCCGAGATCAAGCCAGACCGACATGTTACGCGCATAAAATATGTCCATGGCCACCATTTTCTTGAACGTGGTTTTGTTCTTGCCATTGACCTGCCAATAACCAGTGAGACCGGGCGGGGCATTAAATCGTTTTCGTTGGCACCTTCTATAACACTGAGATTCATTAGGAAGGCATGGACGCGGACCAACCAAACTCATTTCTCCCCGAAGAACGTTAAAAATCTGGGGTAATTCATCCAGGCCACTGGCGCGAAGGAAACCTGCGCAGGCAATAAGGCGCGGATCGCCCTTGACATCCAATTTTGCCATCGGACAATCAGCGCGCATTAAATACGCGAAATATTCTTCATGTGTTTTAGTCTCGGCGCCGACGCGCATTGTTCGGAATTTGAAAATCATGAAACGACCTCGTCGATACCCGACACGTTCCTGACGATAAAAAATGGGTCCCGGCGACGTGAACCGTACCCATGCCATGAGCAAGATCATGAGCGGCATCCAGATTGGCAGCGTGAGAAAAATGCAAGTGAGGTCGAGAATTCGTTTCCACCGAGGGATATGAAAAAGCTCGGCGCCGTTCAACTCGGCGCCGTCAAATATCTGGTGTGGATTGGCCCGTGGAAATCTGCACTGAGGAGGCGTTCTGCGATCCAACCGCTCAGACAATTCGCGCGCCCCATCCGCCAAGTCAGAGCCAGAACTCGCCACGGATTCTGAAGAGACGAGTTCCACTACTGCGTCCCGCAGGAAAGATGAGAGCTCATCGTTAGGCGAAATCGCGCCATTTCCAGATGATTCACCGTTAGGCCGTGGCGGTGTTCCCCCAGCGCGCTGCTTAGCTTCCTCGCTTCGAGCGCTTCGCGCACCGACGCTACCGGGCAAGCTGCCGCCCTTGGTCGGTCGCCCAATTTTACGGACGAAACCTTTCATTCTAATTTTCTTAAGATGTCCACCGAGTGCCCGGGGTCGTATGTATTATGGGCACTGTAATTACAAGAACCTTTAGAGAACCATAACTCCTGCTCTCACGTCAATAGAAACGTTTGCGTCGTCCATTTTTTTCCAGCCGCGAAGTTGATCTTCTTGTCCTTTTGGCGCGCTCACTGTGGCTGCCTGTTATCAGTATTCGTGCCAGGGTCGCGAACCCTGTCGCCAAAGAAAATTCTGCGGAGTTGCTTACGACTAAAGATGAGCAACCTACGCGGTCCACGTTGCAACTAAAAATCGAAATTGGCCTCAAACGCCGCAAGCTCGCAGGCGTCATTTTAAGCCCGGCCGGCCTCATTGCACAGCCACCGCGTGTTCTACTTTCGCGCCACATTTGGAGATAGGTCAGCTTCTGGAGAACTTGAAGATCGCGGGCCAGCCTGCAGTCGTAACTGCCCTTCAGTCCCCTTCTTCATCTCCCTATCCTTCTCCGGAATTTGCGGCTCGAAGTTCTCGAAAATCTTCGAGAGAGCTTTAGACCGTGGCGACACAATTTCCGTCCGAAATGATTCCCCTCCGCTCCGGCAGGCTAGAGTCGCCCGGGAAAACCATCTCACCAGCTTTCCAAGAAAATTGGAAAACGAAGTTCTCAGAAATCCAATAAAAGTCCCAGAAGGCGAACTTCTCCGCGATCAAGCTCCAAAACTTTTGCTGCGAGTACCGAGGTCGATACCCCCGCTTTCAAGGCGAAATTGTAAACTCTCATAAAACTCTCATTGAAGCCATGTCTTTGGGGGGGTGATGTTTGTACCAGATTTGCATCTAATGGGCTAATACCTTGTTTCTTGTTGAGAAATGCTTGGAGGCTATAAGTGGCAAATATGGCCCGGCACACCGCTCGCAAAATCGCGGCAGCCCATTCCATCGCAAGCGACGGTCATGTGAAAGTTTGGTGACAACCGCGCGTCAACTTTTGTGGAGCCAGGTCCGACTGCGAATCGTCGCTGATTCTGCAACAAACTGCGAAAGCGATGCGTGCGGTGAACGGGAATGATGAGAGTGGACGGAGCCTTATCCATATATGAGGCCTTGACCTATAAACACTGTCGCGCATCGCGTCAGTTTTCCAAGTTAATGCCAACGAAAAATCTTGGAAATTCTCGACACCCAAGAACTGCCAGCGGTGGGACTGTGAATAACTTTCGCCGCGCTGGAGACTGCGTCGCTTCAATTCATGCGCGTCATTTTCGATTGCTTTCGGCTATGAAACCGAAGACTGCGCTTCAAAATCGACTAATGCTTTTTAGCTATACAAGCGAAACACGTTTACGTTAAGATGTGCTTTTGCCAATATGGAACTGCGTCATCTTCGATATTTTGTAGCTGTTGCCGATGCGCTCAGCTTTACAAAAGCCGCACAAAAGCTGCGTCTCGCGCAGCCGTCACTCACCCGGCAGATCAAAGATTTGGAAGAAAGAATCGGGGTGCGCTTGTTCGATCGCACTAAGCGCCGGGTCAGCCTGACGGAAGAGGGAAAGTTCTTTTTGGCCGATGCGAAGCGCGTTCTCGCGCACAGCGCGGAGATTGTCCAAGCCGTCCAGCGTTTAAACGGGCGAGAGAGGCTTCGTCTCAATATCGGCTACGTCGCGAATCTTTTCTACAGCGTGCTTCCGGCCAGCCTCGCCGCATTCCAGTGCTCACTCCCCACGGTTTCTATTAATCTTTTCGATATGACGTGCGGCGATCAGTTTCGTGCACTGGAGGATGGCAAAATTGATATTGGTTTCGTCGGATTCCAAAAGCCGATTGCGGAACCCGGTTTGGAGTTTCAGCTGATTGCGTCCTACAAAACGGTCGCGGCACTGGCAAAAAATAATCCTCTGGCAAAAAAAACAGCAATCAAATTGAAAGACTTGGAACCGATGTTTTTTATAAGTCTATCGGAGGCAAGTTACCCTGGTTATCGCGACTGGTTGATCACAACCTGCCGGCAAGCTCGCCTTAGACCCAAGATTTTGCAGGAAGCCAATACGGAACGAACTCTCATCCAGGCGGTGGAATCGGGATTAGGCGTCGCTCTTTTGCCCGATCAGATTAAGAAACTCCCGGGTGAAAAGGTCTCGTTTCGTCCCATTAGCCCGTCGGTCGCGTCCCAATCGTGCATTGCCTGGAAAAAAGAGAACCCCTCTGCGGCGCTCAAAGCCTATCTGCAAACCATCACTGACTTCGCAGCCAGCGGGCGCTGATGTGATTTGTTTTGCTCCTCGATTTCACGCATCGAGGTGGGCGATCATCGAAATATTCGTATTCAGCAGCCGCGCCATAGGGCTATTTGTTTTCGCCGCCAGAGCCGCATCGATGAAGTGATTTTGAGTTGCGTTTGGAATCTTGGCGCGCACCTCGAGCTCGATCCGAGTGAGCGCCCAACTGCCTTTTGATTCTTCCAGGGTGGCAATCGCCGTTGTCTCAATCCTCTCGGGATGAAGTCCCGAGCGCTCCAACTCATCGGAGAGCGTCATGGAAAAACATCCGCCCAGCGAGGCGGCAATCAGTTCCTCCAGGTTTGTTCCGTTCCCATCTTTTCCGCTCCCTTTTTCAAATCGCGTCCGGAAGGAGTACTCGGTATCGCGCAGCAAGCCGCTCTCCGTGCTCAGTGTACCTGTGCCATCTCGCAGATTTCCTCTCCAAACCACTGAAGCTTTACGGTTCATGAGAAGATGAGTAAAAAACAGTCTCTCCGCGGGCGCCCGGCAAGACAGGATGACTGCGGATAAAGATCGCACGAAAACGGTAGCTGGTCGTGTGCCAACTAAAAGAAGTCTCTGGTTTCGATCGCATAAGCTCCTGATTAAAAGCCTATTAAATTCTAAATTTTATTAGCACCACTTTTTACAAGATGCGAGTAATTGTAAATTACGCCGACAGTTTAAGATAGTCACTCACGTCACCCTGATCCATAAGTCGCAGAAGGGAAATAGGAAACAATGAAAATTCTATCGCAAAGCAAGAAAGTAATAAAATCCGACGGATGGAATTGGTTGGGAGCGCCAAATTATTCGATCTCAGCCGATTAGAATTCGACGTGACCCCTGGATTTTTGGCGGATGTCATAAATCGGCCGATGCCGGACCGCGGAAGGCCACAATATTACCATTCGAGCGAGACTAAGCCGCGTGGCCTGCCACGGCCACCTCTTGAATAATCGAATCGAGCCTATTGAGATCGACCGGCTTAATCAGGTGATGGGAAAAACCCACGTCGCGACTTTGACGAATGTCGCTTTCCATCCCGAAGCCGGTGAGCGCGATTCCGGGGATTGGTCGAGCGGTATTGAGTTTCTGCAGCAAATCGATCCCCGAGCCGTCGGGCAGACCGATGTCGCTCACGAGCACATCAAACTGTTCGTTCGCTGCGTAGTCGAGCGCGGCACGGAAAGTCGTCGCCGGCTGGACATGATAGCCGCGGCGGCGCAGAAGATTTGTGAGTGACCGATTCGTATCCTCGTGATCTTCGACCAGCAAGATACGCAGCGATTTTCGGGAACGATGGGGCGATGGCGCAGTGCTTGAAATCTGCCTGGCTTCGCCTTCAGCCACCGGAAAGAAAACCGAAAAGGTCGATCCCTGCCCCCGACCGCCGCTCTCGGCAACAATGTGGCCATCGTGCATTTCGATCAGCGCTTTGCTAATGGCGAGGCCCAGTCCGAGTCCGCCCAGTCGCGTTTGGTCCGCTTGCTCAAAAGCATCAAAGATTTTCGGGAGCGCGTCCGGATCGATTCCGAGACCGGTATCGGTGATCGACACACGCAATTCTCCGCCGGCTTCGTTCCTCGTGTTGATGGTAAGCCGTCCGCCCTTGGGAGTAAATTTCACTGCGTTTTTGATCAGGTTCCAAAAGATTTGTTGCAAGCGCGCCGGGTCGGCGAGGAGATCAACTTTCGAAGCCGCGAGATCGAGCTGAAGCGCGAGTTTTTTCTGCTCGATCTCAGACTGGCAAATATCGACCGCATTACGCAATAAGAGATGAGCATCCACCACTTCCCGGCTGAGTTGAACCTTGCCTTTGCTGATCCGGGTGAGATCGAGCAGATCGTCGATTAGGCGCGCCTCCAGCTCGACGTTGCGCCGAATCATCTGCAAAGATTCTCGCGTCTCTTCGGGAAGATTCTCCTCGGCTTCGAGCGCGAGAACGGAGGTGAGCACCGGAGTGAGAGGCGTGCGCAATTCGTGACTGAGCATGGCAAGAAAGCCATCTTTCGCCTGATTCGCCCGCTCGGCGTCCATTCTTGCCTTTTGCGCCGCATCGTAGAGGCCGGCGTTGTCCAGCGCGAGCCCGGCGCGCTGCGCCAACTCCTCCGCCAGTGACAGCTCATCCGGTCCGCATTCTCTGTGGGCACTCACGTTGATCATGGTGATCGTCCCAAGAAGGCGGTCTCTGGTGCGAAGAGGGACCGCGATGAACGCAGTCACGTCCATCGATCGAACGAAGTCGCGATCGGCTGGCTGGTCGAATAATTCCTGCAACGCGCCGTCGTTGAGGTCGCAGTGGATTTCGGATCTGCCCGTTTCGAATACACGTTTCCCGCTCTGGCAAGCAGCGTGGCTCGTTGGAAATTGTTCCGCCAGCGCTCGCAATTTCGGGTAGTCGCGCGAATCTGCATGTGCGACGGCAACGGGACACAATGAGTCATTCTCCTCCGCAGTGTGCACCACGCAGAAATCGGCGATTTTAGGCACGATCAGTTGCGCCAGGTTCTGAAGTGTTTCTTTACACTCGAGCGATCCGCCGAGCACTTTACTGGCGTGCGCTAGAAAGGCGAGACGCTCCTGTCGCGCCTCGGCCTCGGCTCGGGCAGCCTGTTCCCTGGCAAACGTGGCGCGTTCCTCGGCCTGCCGTTTTACTTGTTCCGTCTTCTTGTACAAATCGACAAAGACGGCCAGCTTGGCGCGCAGAATTTCCGGCACCACCGGCGCGAGAATGTAATCGACTGCGCCTAACGAGTAGCCACGCGACATAAAATTCTCGCTGTCGTTCATCGCGCTGATAAAAATGATTGGCGTTGTCTCGGAACGAGGCCGCTGCCGGATGAGCGCCGCAGTTTCGAAGCCGTCCATGCCTGGCATATTCACGTCCAGGAGGATGACGGCGAAATCGTTTTGCAAGAGGCAGCGCAACGCCTCTTTCCCGGATCGCGCGCAGACAATGTTCTGATTCAACTCAGAGAGGACGACCTCATGCGCGAGCAACTTGTCCGGCCGATCATCGACGATCAGGATATTCACCTTCTCATCGTCGGTGGCGCCGTTGTTCTGTAAGGGAGATGACATTTAGCGCTGCAGCCAGGTTCGCAGAAGCATGAGGGTTCGTTCGGTATCCACCGGTTTGGCGATGTAGTCGCTCGCTCCCGCATCGATGCATTTTTCCCTATCGCCTTTCATCGCCTTAGCAGTGAGTGCGATGATTGGTAGCGACTCGAACCCATACATTTTGCGGATCGCGCGCATCGTCTCATAGCCGTCCATTTCCGGGAGCATGATGTCCATTAGAACAAGATCGACACTGGCCGCGCTTTCAAGCAATTTGATCGCAGCTTTGCCGGTCTCGGCGGAGATGACTTCCATCTTGTAACGCTCCAGCAGGCTGGTCATGGCGAAGATGTTGCGGATGTCATCATCAACGATAAGCACTTTTTTGCGTGACAGGATGGCGTCCGGATCGTGGAGCCGCTTGAGCATCTCTCGTTTCGGTTCCGGTAGCTTCGAGACGTCGCGGTGGAGCCAGAACGCAGTCTGATCGTAGAGCCGCTCCGGGCTGCGAACATCTTTTACAATGACCATCTGAGCAGCTCGGTTCAGCCTCTCCTCTTCCTCGGGTGTCAGATCCTTGATCGTATAGACGATTATCGGCAGCCTTTCATGTTTGGCGCGAATCTGTTGAATCAATTCGAATCCAGACATGTCGGGTAGCATCAGATCAAGCACGATGCAGTCGAAGTGCTGCTCCTTGAGCAGATTGATTGCCTCCTGAGCGTTGCTCGCCTCCACCACATGCGCGGTCTCGTTTCCGATCAGTTCGCGAACGCTCTCGCGCTGAACCTTATTGTCCTCGATCAAGAGGAGCTCCTTCGATTCCTTCTCTGCCATCGCGCGGGCTTTACTCAGCAGCGCTCCGACATCTTCCTGACCTATCGGTTTGGTAAAAAAGCAGAGCGCGCCATATTTCAGGGCATTTTCTGGCTCTTCATCCACGGAGATGATAAAGACTGGAATGTGGCGCGTGGTGAGATCGGCCTTGAGGCGATCAAGGACTTTCCAGCCGTTGATGTCAGGCAGGGTGATGTCGAGCGTGATCGCTGTGGGCGCAAACTCGCGCGCCAGTGACAATGCGGAGTGCCCTCGGGACGTGACAATCGCCTTGAAACTTTTCTCGTGCGCCAAATCGAGCATCCATTGTGCAAAATTGCGGTCGTCCTCGACGATGAGAACAGATTTTTCTCCAGGCAGGATGTTGCCACGGTCGTCCGGAACTGAAACATCGATCGGCGCAGCCTCAGCTCGCGCTTCAGCTTCAGCAACCGCATCGGCTCCCGCTGGCGACGTCAGTGAGGCAGCCTTTTCCCGCGCTGCCGGCGTATAAATTTGCGGGAGATATAATGTAAAGGTGCTACCGCGTCCTTCGGCGCTCTCCAGGCAAATTTCTCCTCCCAAAAGACGCGCCAGCTCGCGGCTGATCGCCAAACCCAGGCCGGTGCCGCCGTACCTGCGACTGGTGCTGCCATCGGCCTGGTGGAACGCTTCGAAGATGGTGCTCTGTTTGTCACGGGGGATGCCAAGCCCGCTGTCGCTCACCGCAAACGCCAACACAGACGGCGCGCGATTTAGCATCACCCGGTCCGTGTTCCACCCTTCCCTGGCACGGAATACTCGCAGATTCACGTAACCGCGTTCGGTGAACTTGAATGCGTTGGAGAGCAGATTTTTCAAAACCTGGTCGAGCCGTTGCGCATCGGTTTGAACCGCCGCCGCCAAGTCGCGTTCAATCTCGATGGTGAAGCTCAAGCCCTTCCCGTCAGCCACATGGCGGAAGGTGCGCTCCATGCTTTGCCGCATCTCTTCGAAACGAACTTCGCCGACGTCAACCGTCACCGTACCCGATTCGATTTTCGAAAGGTCAAGGATGTCGTTGATCAACTTCAACAAATCCCTGCCTGAGCCATGAATCGTCCGCGCAAATTCTACCTGCTTCGGCGTCAGGTTCCCCTGCGGATTGGATGAGAGTTGGTCCGCGAGAATGAGCAAACTGTTTAGCGGTGTGCGCAGCTCGTGCGACATGTTGGCCAGGAACTCCGATTTGTAACGCGAGGTAAGCGAAAGTTGGTGCGCTTTGCCTTCGAGAGCCTGGCGGGCTTGCTCGACTTCGCGGTTTTTGCGCTCGACCTCGGCGTTTTGCTCGACAAGCTGTCGCGCTTTCTGCTCGAGCTCCTGGTTGGTCTGCTGCAGCTCTTCTTGGCGGCTTTGCAACTCCGCCGCTAGCGATTGCGACTGCTTGAGCAAATCTTCCGTGCGGGTGTTCGCTTCAATCGTGTTCAGGACGATGCCGATGCTTTCAGTAAGTTGAGCGAGAAACGCCTGGTGCGTGCGGTTGAAGCCCTCGAAGGAGGAAAGTTCCATGACTGCTTTGACCTGGCCTTCGAACAGGATCGGCAATACCACAATGTTCATCGGGGTGGCTTCGCCCAGACCCGAGCTGATCTGCACGTACTCAGAGGGCACATTCGTCAATAGAATGCGCTCCTTTTCCAAGGCAGCCTGTCCGATCAGGCCCTCGCCCAAGCGGAAGCGATTGTTCACGCCTTTGCGTTTGCGGTAGGCGTAGCTTGCAAGAAGTTTCAGCTCCGGCTCCGCCGCGGAACCATCCGTCATGATATAGAAGACGCCCTGATGCGCGGACACAACCGGCGCCAGCTCCGACAAAATGAGCCGCCCAACGGTGAGCAGATCCTTTTGACCCTGCAACATCCGGGTGAACTTGGCTAGATTTGTCTTCAGCCA
>DATMPQ010000236.1:0-10591 GCA_035567015.1 Chthoniobacterales bacterium
GACGTTTACCCGGGAATGATCGTAGGCGAAACCGCGCGCCCGGAAGATTTGCCGGTCAATCCGTGCAAAGCAAAGCATCTCACGAACATGAGATCGCAGGGTGAAGGCAAAGGCATTCAGCTGGAAGCCCCGCTGCAGATGAGTCTCGAGCGCGCGATCGAGTACATCGACAGCGATGAATACGTGGAAGCGACGCCGAAATCGTTGCGTTTGCGTAAGCGGATTCTCAACGCGACCACGCGAAAGCGCGCCGCCATGTCGGCTGCTTAGTTTGATTGACAAACTGCTTGCGCTGCGATTGAATATGGGCCGGTAGTTTCATTCCTCGCCAGTCACTTTTTCGCGAGGCGCGCTGTTCCGAATCTACAGCTTTTAGTCAGTCAATTTTCAGGTCTAAGAAATAGCTCCGCGCATTTATGTCCGGACATAGCAAGTGGTCGAAGGTCAAGCGTTTCAAAGGCGCGATCGACGCTAAACGCGGCAAGATCTTCAGCAAATTGTCGAAGGAAATCACCATCGCCGCGAAAACCGGCGGGGGCGATCCGAACGGCAACCTGCGCCTGCGCAGCGCCATCCAGTCGGCGCGTGCGCAGAGCATGCCGAACGATAACGTCGAGCGCGCCATCAAGCGTGGGACCGGTGAGGGGAACGAGGCGCAGCATTTCGATGAGATCGTTTACGAGGGCTATGCGCCGGGCGGGGTGGCGGTCATTGTCGAAGTTGCGACCGACAATAAGAACCGCACCGCCGCCGAGATTCGGAGCATCTTCAGCAAGAATCATGGCAACCTCGCCTCCACCGGAAGTGTTTCGTACATGTTTCACAAGAAGGGCCAAATCACCGTTCCGCGCACGGGCATCAATGAGGATCGCATTCTTGAGCTGGCACTGGAGGCCGGAGCGGAGGAGTTGACAACCGACGAGGACGAGTATGTTATTACCACTTCCCACGATCAGCTCTACGCCGTAGCTGAAGCGCTCAAAAATGCGGGCGTAACCACCGATGGGCAAAAGTTTACCTTCATTCCCGATACGACTGTTCCGGTCGACGACGAGAACGTCGCACTACAGATCTTGCGTTTGTGCGACAGCCTCGAAGAAGACGATGACGTGCAAAACGTCTATTCGAATCTAGACATTCCCGACGAATTGCTGGCCAGGTTGCCGGCCTGAAAGTTATTGCCGCAGGAGACTGGCGGTGTGCGTTCGCCATAGCGAGCGAAGAAGTCCATTTTATTTATGAACGAAGAAAACGAGAGCCAGCCTCGACCGCTGGAAACTGAAGCGGCGGCACCAGAACAACGCCATCACCGTCCCCGCCGCCATTACCCACGAAGACGCTACCGAGGTCGGGGCGATCAGGCTGGAAGCGAGAACTATAATGAGTCTCCAAATCATGCGCCTGCGGCTGTCGATCCGCCGGCTGGGAACCCAGGCGTTGAAACGTTGGATCGACAGACGCCTGAAGGAACCGAGAACGCAGTGGAAAACGGCGAGCAAATTCAGCGTGAGCCGGAATTCGGCGAAGGAATCATCGAGATTTCCGGCAAAGGTTTTGGTTTCCTTCGAGACCCCAAGCGAAACTTTGTCCAGACACCACAGGACATTTTCGTCACGCCTGAAATCGTGCGCCGTTTTGCCTTGCGTGACGGCATGTGGATTTATGGCGAAACGCGACGGGGCAATCGCGGTCCTCAGTTGATCAAACTGCTCACGATCAACGGGGAAGAGCCAACCAAATATCAGGGGTTGCGGCCGTTCGAAGAGCTTACGACCATCAACCCCAACAAACGGATCAAGCTCGAGACCGAGCCCGATCGCTATACGACGCGCATTATGGATTTAATGACGCCGCTCGGCATGGGCCAGCGCGGGTTGATCGTCGCCCCGCCGCGCACGGGCAAAACAACGCTGCTGCATCACATCGCCGAGGCTGTCACGAAAAATCACAAAGAGATGCACGTGATCATTCTACTGGTCGATGAGCGTCCGGAAGAGGTCACCGATTTCCGGCGTTCGCATCCGAAGGCAGAACTGATGGCCAGTTCCAATGACAGCGATATCAAGAGTCACACCCGCATCGCACAACTTGCCATTGAGCGGGCGAAACGGCTGGTCGAAGCGGGAAAGCATGTATTTATCCTGCTTGATTCGATCACGCGTACGGCCCGTGCATTTAACAATGCGATGGCCGGCGGCGGCCGCACCATGAGCGGTGGTATCGATGCGCGGGCCATGGAAATTCCACGCAAAATCTTCGCCGCAGCCCGCAACACGGAAGAAGCCGGGTCGCTCACGATTGTTGCCACCGCACTCATCGAAACCGGCAGCCGGATGGATGAATTGATCTTTCAGGAATTCAAAGGCACCGGAAACATGGAAATGGTGCTCGACCGAAAGATCAGCGACCAGCGCATTTATCCCGCGATCGATATCTTTCTTTCCGGCACTCGTCGCGAAGAGTTGCTGCTGCAACCGTGGGAGCTGGAGAAGATCAATCTCATCCGTCGCGGTCTGGCCGGTCACAAGCCCGAGGAAGCGATCCAGCGTCTGCTAATGTTCGTGAAAAAATTCCCGACCAACACGCAGATGCTCAAGGAAATCCCGGGTTAACGCTTCGCTTCACGTTAACAGACTGTTGCAATACTCGCTATTTGCCGGCCGAGATTCAGCGCCGGAGGCGCGCCATGGTTATAGGCTCGTTCCCAACGATAGCCGGCTAGCTCCGCTAGGAGCGGCATATTTGCCGCCTTCAGCCCACATGTCGCTCCTCTGGAGCTTCGTTCTTTTCCGTTACAAAACTAGAGACATGTCGCGCCTACGTCGCTATCGCTGCGTGTTTCAACAGTCTGCCAAAGCGTTAAAACCAGGGAAGCGTTGCCGCCTTTCCCAAGGCTACGGCGCGCCAGGGAAACGAGACTATCAGCGGTTTTGAAAATCGCCTGGGAATCACGACGTTGGTCGAACCAAGCACGCCGTTTAGCGTGACCTGAATGGTCTGGGAATTAGCCACATTAGTCGGTGGCACCGTCGCGATGTTTTCGGCGACGATAGATCAAGAAGCCTGAGCCGAACCGGCCGATACCGAGGACAGCAAGCATGCCTGGCTACGGCACGACGTTGAGGACAAACGAGATCTGCGGGAACGGCACATCGTTGAAGTTCGCGTCTGTTTGAATGGAGGGGCGCGGATTCCCCGTAGTGATGTGCAGTGTATAGGTCCCGACGGGCGCGTTATTAGCAATCCCGAAGGTGATGTTGGTGACGTGGTACGAGCCGTCTGGTACAACGCGAAGAGGGTTGGGGCCGGCGCCGAGATCAGCGGTGTCGACCCCGCTTTGGTCAAAAAAGATCGGGAACGGAGCGTTGTATCCAGCGTTGAACGGGGGAAAATACTTCAGACCAGCGATCGAGAGGAATGGTGCAACGGTCGTGTTCACCATCAACCAGTACGAGAACCCGTACGATCCTCCGAGGTTGAAATACTTGTCTTGAACCGCGACTGTCACCTTTGTGCCGCGGGCCCACGATGATGGTCCGTTAATCGACAGGGCTGCCTGCTCTTGAGCGAACACGTTGCATGCGGCCGTCATGCCGATCATTGTAATGAGCAGTGTTTTTTTCACGGTGTTGTTTTCCTCCAAGGCTCGTCTAGCGACTTCACAGCGACATTACAAGCTTAAATCAATTTGATCCGACGTGGCCTGGCGGGCCATAAACTCGAAGAAGCGATCCAGCGTCTGCTCATGTTCGTGAAAAAGTTTCCGACCAACACGCCGATGCTGAAAGAAATCCCCGGCTAACGAATCACAATTTTGTCGGACCGCCCCTCATCCTCACCTTCTCCCCGGCGGGGAGAAGCGATCGATCTTGCGTCTTGCGTCGATGGTGGCTCCGACCCCGATACCGGATTACCTTTCCATCTTAGGGAGAGGGTTAGGGTAATCTGAAGATTATCGATTTTACGTTGAAGTCGTCACCCGCACGCGAAATGGAATGGGAAGTTCTCCCACCGGAGAATCGGCAATCCCGACGGTTTTCGGGACTCGAGCCGCTCTTCAAATGGCTCGCCATCATCATGGATGGTTTGCTCCGAGTTCCGGGAACGAAATTTCGTTTCGGCCTTAATCCGCTCATCGATTTCGTGCCAGGAATCGGCGACGTCAGCGCCGCGTTTGTTTCAACTTCGGTATTAATCTACGCGGTTACTCGCGGATTGCCGAAAATCCTTCTCGCCCGCATGGCGCTGAATATTTTAATCAACGAACTGGTCGGTATCGTGCCGGTCCTCGGTTCTGCTTTTGCGTTCTGGTTCAGAGCGAACAAACGCAACTACGATCTGCTCCAACGTCACATCGAGCTCCCGAGTCGGCCGCGCAAAAGCGACTGGATCTTCGTCGGCGCCGTTCTCGGTTTGGTTTTTGCGATTGTTTGCGCGGGACTGATCGTAAGTCTTCTCGTTTTGCAGGCGATTGGAAGGCTCCTCTTCGACCATTAACCCGAACTAGAAGCCATCTAGCTCTGTTGAAAAGCCCTCAGTGACTGGAGCACATGAGCGCCATTAGGCGCCACACGTTTATAGGAAAACGTATCTCCCTGAGCACGCTTCGGTCGTTTTGTCATCCGGCTCTATAAACAGGTCGCGCCTAACGGCGCTCTCAGTCGCTCGGCTGCATTCGTCGGTTTTTCAACAAACCAAATGGCTTCTAACCGGCTGCGCTCTTCACGTGCCGGTTGTAGAGTGCGTGGACGGTTTCGCGCGCTTCGACGTATTTTTCGCGGAAGGCATCGAGACTCTCATAGCCAAGACGAACCGCGAGCTTCCGTTGTTCGACCGGATCGCCCGGAAGCGTTGATGCGGTTTTGTTTTCCCAGCGACGGAGCGCCGATTCGCACCGCCGCAGGAATTCGTAACCGCGCTTCGCGTCCGCGGCCTGAGCAGCCGGCAGGACACCGCGTTCGCGCAATAGCTCCAGCGCATCATTCCAGTTCGGATTCCAGATTTCCGCTTTCATTTGCAGTGCGTGCACCAGAAATTCGGCTTCGATTATTCCGCCAGCGCCGGTTTTGAGGTCCAGAAAATCGTGCCCGGAACCGCGCTCGCGCCGAATTCTTTCGAGCATGTTGTCGATCTGCATGAAGAGATCGGCGCGTTGACCGGCCGCGCGCCAGACGCGCTGCGCGATCTCGAGAAATTGGCTTTGATGGGGGCCGGCAATAGCGCGCGCGCGAGTCAGCGCATGTATTTCCCACAACTGAGCGCGTTGCTCGTAGTAAAGGCGATAAGAATCGAGCGAACAAACAAGCGGACCTTTCTCGCCATCGGGGCGCAGCCGCGCATCGAGTGCCGGTAAATTTCCTTCGGCGCTAGGCTGCGCCATGGTGACAACAAGATTTTGCGCGGCGCGGGTATCCTCCCCAACGAACAAAACATCGAGGTCAGCGCCGTAACTAATCTCGCGCCCGCCGAACTTACCGAGCGCGATGATGGTTAAATTTTCGCCCCGGAGGAGATTGTTCACGAACAAGAGACAGGCTTCGGCAAGGGTGGAAAGCTCACCGAAGATTGCGACTTGATCCGCGAGCCCCAGGACATCGCGCAGAATGACGCGCAATAATTGCCTCTGCCGGTATGCGCGCACCGGATCGAGATCGCTCGGGCTTGCGCCTAACGAGTCGAGGCGGCGCAGGTGTTCGGCCATCGATCGCCCTTCGTAAAATGTCGGATCTCGCGTGATCTCTTCGAGCAACTGTGGCCGCCGGATAAGCAGGTCAGCAGCAAAGCGACTGGCATCAAACGTTTTGACGAGCAATTCGAGCAGCTTCGGATTTGTCACCAGCAGCTCGAAGAGCAAACTGCGCAGGCCGTAGGCTTGAACAAACCGGACGAATTGATTGAGAGTTGCGTCCGGGTCCGCGGCTTTCGCGAGCCAGTCGAGCAAGAGCGGGCGAAGCTTGCGAAAGATTTGGCGTGTGCGTGGCGCGATATGGAAGCTGACGGTGGCTTGCGCCAAATCTGCCAGCGCCTTGGTGGCGCGTTTTTGATCGCTGAAAATTGCCAGATCAATCGGCTTTGCTTCCGCGGATTTTTCCGAAATGACGCGCCGAAAAATTGAGCGGACATTTCGCATCTGTTTTTGCAGCGCGGAGGTAAATTCTCGGCTCGATGAAAAACCGAGACTAAGCGCGAGTCGTCGCAACACTGCCGGTTCTTGCGGGACGGTGTGGGTCTGCTGCTCGGCGTCGATCTGCAAACGATGCTCGACGCGCCGGAGAAACCGATACGCTTCGTCCAATTTTACGACTTCATCGGGCGGAAGAAGGTCCAATTGATGAAGCGCTCGCAGCGCTTTCAACATGCTCGGTTCTTGCAAGAAGGCGTGGTGCGCTCCGTGAATGAGCTGAAGCGCCTGCACGATAAATTCGATCTCCCGAATGCCACCGGCGCCAAGCTTGACGTTACGGCCGAGATTCTCCTGTCCCACGATGTCGCGCTCGATGCGTCGCTTGATGCTGGCGATCTCATCGAGCAGATCGGGCGTCGGACTGCTCGGGTAAATGAACGGCTGATGTTGCCGCAGGAATTCGTAAGCAAGCTCGCGGCTGCCGCAGATTCCGCGGGCCTTGATCAATGCCAGCCGCTCCCAAGTTTCGCCAAAACCGCCGTAGTAATGCTCCATACTTTCCAGTGAGCGAGCCAGCGGGCCGGCCGAGCCTTCGGGGCGGAGGCGGAGATCGATGCGAAAAAGCGGGCCTTCGGGATCAGGCGTCGAAAACGTTTCGAGAATCTTTTTCCCAAGCCGGTTAAAGAACTCGTGATAGGAGAAGCGCGGCGAGACCTGGCCCTCATGACTGTAAAGAAAGATAAGATCGACATCGGAGCTGTGATTAAGCTCGCCGCCGCCGAGCTTGCCCAGCGCGAGTATGGCGAATTCGGCGTCCGGGGAGCCGTAGCGCTGACGCAATTCGGAGTTCCAGTGTTCGAAAACTGTGCTAAGACAGATTTCTGCCAGCTGAGATAGCTCGGCAGTCGTTTCTTCGAGGGGCGCGACGTCGGCGAGCTCGCGGAGCGCAATCCGCGCCATCTCGCGACTTTTCCAAAAACGCAGCGCCCGAAAATTTTCGGCCGCAATGGAATCGCCGGCCAATACGCGCAGGTCATTGGCCATTTGTTCGTAGCCGCGAGCAGACAGGCAGACATCTGGCTGGCCGAGCCACAAGAGAATTTCGGGATGCCGCACCAATCTCGTCGCGCAGATGCTCGACATCGCGATGAGATGCAGCAGCGCCGCCTCGCCCAGAGGAAATCTTCCAAGAATATCGTTAAGCCCGGGCGCAGTCCCGCCATCGCGGGACCAGGTTTCGCTAAGTTGCAGCAGCGTGTTTTCTACCTGGGACGGATTTAATGAAGCCGCGGCTTTTTCCAGAATCCAACTGCGCCCGCGATCCATCACGCGGAAGATGGCGCGAAATTAACCAAAAACCAATTGTCGATGTGGTCGTGTGGCACGTGACGCAGGGCCACGTCATCGGCGCCATTGAACGCGTGGACACCTTGCACACCAAGCTGTCGCAAGCCCGCTACCGAGCTGGGCCTCAACACAATCAAAGAGCCAAGGCTAAGAAACCAAAGAAGCCTTCGTGCAGAAAAAACTCTGCCTCATAAAATCTTATGCTTGACCTTATCACATGCCTACAGCTCTTGGTTAAATGCGTGCGTGAAAATCACTTTACACGCTCCAGCACGTAAGACACCGGTCCTTCCTTGATCGCAATTCTTTTTGGTTCAACTGCGGTAATTGCCCATCGAATTTTCCGGCTTTCGGCGGGCCCATCGGACTCGATCTTCACGTCCATTGTCAGATCGTTTCCTTCGACATGCCACGAACCAGTAGCCATTTCGATCACTCGACCATCGAGGTGATATGAAGTTACGGTCGAATGATCCTCATTCAAGCGGTGCTCGTAGTCGTGGGTGTTGTAGTGAGCCTGCCATGTGCCAACAAGGTCGGCATCATTTGGGGCGCGTGTGACTCGGGCAAATGCATGGTCATATGACAGACGCTTGTAAGTAAGAACCTTGCTCCCGTCAAAGTTCTTCATCAGCAACGCGTCATTGCTGATCTTCACAAGCGTAAATCTGATCCACTTGTCTTCGTTAGACCAAGTGTCGACGGCGACGCCTTTCGTGAGGTGGACGACGAGCTGGTTGCCCTGCACGTGCCACTCGCCCGCGCCCATGAGAACGCTGGGCGTGGTAAGCTCATTTTTGAAGCTGGTCCAGGACGTAAAGGTGTGATCGTTTCGGCAGGCAATTTCTTCAACGGTGTTTTCGTCTTCCGATCTCCAGGTGCCCGAAAGCTTTCCTTCAGTGAATCGGCTGCAGCCGGTGAGTATTACAACACAGCCAGCAACCGAAAGAATGCGAATGGCTGCTAGCATCTAACGAGAATTAGATGGTTCGCGCGGCGATGGCTCACCGTCCGAGCACATCGTGATAAACGCCAGCTTCCTGCCGAGCGCAGCGAGATTATCGGAAGCGTCTAATTTGATCAATTGCCATTCAATCTTCTTGGAATTGGACAGAGAGTGGCTGTTCATAAACAGGCTGCTGTTCCAGGCCTAACAAGTATTAAATGTACTCGGTGGATAGATTGATTAGACTATTTTGATTGATCAAATCCAATTCGTCGATTCTCAGCCGGAGGCGGTTGCAATAACAAATTCAAGTAATTGAGTAAGGCGTCTGACTTCTGGAGCAAGATGGCCCTATCGCAGAAAGAATCATCGCTATAGTTTACTTGACCGGTACCATAGTTGCCTGACACCACAATGGGCCCAATGGACGATTGCTCTACGCGAAACTCAGTGAGATCCACGGTCATTGTCTTTTCTACCTTTGCGAGGGCTCTGTGATATTCATCAACCCATCTAAGCTCAAGATAAGGGTCCGAGGGTAAGTTGTCTTTGATGCTCGAGACGATCGCGATTGCCCTAATTATTTCATCATGGGTATCCACTGATTTCTTTCACGGTCTAACGAGACACAAGATCAGCCACCGCTGGCGAGGGCGCAACATCGCTTACTCTCAACAGTCAACCCTCAACCCTCGACTTTCTTATTACACCGGCCAGCGGTTGGCTGGAGCGCTTTGTTAGATGATTCGTCGCCATGAGACTGTAGTCTCTTCTTCGCTCTGTAGAGGTTAACGGTAAAGGTAAGTGACATGAGCGTCCACACGCACGCCAAAACGACGAAGACCACAAACACAGCGAAGCGCGCTGCCGGCAAGAAAGCGCCGATTAGCCGGCCAATCTGCGCGAGAATGATAATGATGCCGAAGTAAACGCCGATGGAACGAATCACCGGAAACCAAATCGGCTCGCGCCGACGGACCAGCTCTTCGAACGCGGGATTTGGCTGTCTGGGCTGTCTGTAATCTTCAGGAATGAAGTGAGTGCCTGGCGGGCCGATCCAATCTTCGCGCTGCTCTCGCCGCCAAAGCTGGAACCGGTATCTAAGGCGCTCGATGAGCTCGCTCATCATCTAACGAGTATTCGGCCCAATTATTGCGCCTTTAAAGACGTAATTTTTGGGCCTAATCCGGCTGCCTTCCGCCGTAGGCGTCCCTGGATCGTCGAACATGCAGAGCAGCCTATTCGATCGAGCAAAAATCGACAATGTAAAACGGGTAAGAACAATCCTGGGCTATTCCGATTGCGGTTTCTCGACCATTCTCTCTCGCGCTCGGGTGAGATTGCGCCTCTCGGCTCGGGTGAGACTGTCGATACCGTAGAGCGAAATTTTTTCGAGGAGCGGATCGATTTCCTCACTCATTAACTGCTCGATAGTCATGTGCGTGTAGCGTTCGGCCTTAGCGCGATGTTGGCGGAGGAAGCGCTGGAGAAATGAGGGCTGCCCGAAACCGAGGAGATGCGCGTAGAGCCATCCGGCCGCGCAACCTCCGAGATAAGCGCTGTGGCTGACTGTGCCGGTACGCTGAACGCAAACCAATACCAGGGCCAGCACGATTACACCGTAAGCGAGATATTTTGCCTTCAAATGCAGCGGTACCATGAAGAATCTGGTCCCGGTTAGTTCGAGGTCGGGCAGCATAGTGGCATAAGCGACAACGACAGCTGCAACACCGCCGGACGCGCCCAGCAAAACCGAGTTCGGCGGCATGAGAAAGAGATGGCCGAGCTCGCCGCCGATCGCACCCGCGAGATAAAGGTAAAGGAAATGTCGCTGACCGAGGATCAGTTCGAGGTCGCGGCCGAGGAAATACAGGACGAGCATGTTGCCGAGCAGGTACCATGGGCCATTGTGGAGAAACATGGCAGTGACAAATTGCCAGGCGTAGGCGTCGCGCACACCGCGATCACTGATGCCGAGGTAATCGCGAACGAACCCGGGTTGATCGGTTTCGAGAAGAAGTTGCGCGGCAAAAACTGCCAGGTTTGCGCTGATCAACGTCAATAGAACTATCCGCTGGCGCTGCGTCCAGGGCTGCGTGTCGGACGCGTACTTTCGGCCGGACAGATGCATCGTCCGAGAGTATCGCAACGCCGCCGAATTGTCGATTCTGAAA
>DATMPQ010000237.1:0-10387 GCA_035567015.1 Chthoniobacterales bacterium
CGAACAAAATTTCGATGAGCGCGGCACGGCGCTGGATGTAAAGACTTTCAGTTAGAGCCTTGTAATATTCTTCGCGTTCGTCGAGCCAGGCGCCGTCAGTCGAGTTTCGGTAGCGCGCTTCTTCAGCTTTCAGGGCCTCGGCATTTTGCGCTTTGATCTCCTCGCGAATCGCGCTCAGCAGCCGCTGGACGCCTTGCGCGATTCGGTAGGCGTTCTCAATACTCCATATCTCCTCGTTCGCAGCGGCAGGAAGCAATTCCACAAGCTCGGCTTTCTGCGGTATCGCGACCTCTCCATTACCCGCGGCTAGTGGAATGGCGATGCACCGCGAGACCACCGTATCGGGCAACGCTTCCGGCAGTGCGCTCAAAAGCAGCAGAAGCGAGTCGTTAGGCGGCTCCTCCAGAGTTTTGAGAAAAGCGTTTGCCGCTTGCGGTTGCAAGCGATCGGCCTCGACGATAATTGCGACTTTGCGCCGGCCGTTGGTGGCACGCATTCGCAAAGCATGTTCCAGCTGGCGGATTTGTTCGATCACGATCCGCCGTGATCTTGATTCCGGTTCGGCGACAAAAATATCGCGCGCCTTCGCCGAAAAAACGTCGCCCGGATTTGTCCCGTTGACCGTGCTTGCCAGTTCAGCGGCGACGTGGCGTTTGCCGCTGTCGGGCGGACCCGAAATCAAATACGCATGGGCGAGGCGGTTCTGTTCATTTGCCCGTCGCAAATATCGCAGCGCTGCTGTACGCGAAAACGCCATCTTTACATTTTCGATTTTCGATCGCGGATTTTCGATTTCGCCGAAAACCCAGGAAAACGCGCCGTGAGTATTTCCCAAATTTGATTGTCGATCTTGTCCACCGGTTGGGAACCATCGATCAGCACGACGCGCTTTGGTTCACGCTTGGCCAGCTGACGGTACGCCTCGCGAATCTCTTCATAAAACTCAGCTGGCTCCTGTTCCATGCGGTCGGGTCTGCGCGGCGATTTCATTCGCGATCGCGCCGTCATCACATCGACATCGAGCACAAAGGTAATGTCGGGGACGCAATCGCCGACGACAAAAGCGTTCAACTGTTCGACGACTCGGCGATCCAAATTTCGCGCCGCTCCCTGATAAATCGTCGTTGAATCCGAAAAACGGTCGGCGATCACGCAAAGACCGCGCTCCAGTGCCGGTTTAATCGTTTCGCGCACGAGTTGGCTGCGGCTCGCTTCAAAAAGTAGCAACTCGGTCTCCGGCATCATTCCGCCGCCTTGCGGTGCAAATTGCAGAAGCTCGCGAATCGTTTCACCGATTGGCGTGCCACCGGGCTCGCGCGTCACCAGAAATGGAATCTGTCGTTTCTCCAATCGCGCGGAAAGACGCTGCACTTGTGTCGATTTTCCGCATCCTTCCGATCCCTCGAATGTAATGAATGATCCTCGCGGCACGCTGTCGATCTTGAAGCAAAGCGGCGCGGTTGTCGAATCGCGTGCTACTATATGCGGGTGAAGAATTACTGGCTGGTGAAACAAGAGCCATCGAGCTACTCGTGGTCGGATTTCGTTGCCGAGCGCAGCACGAGCTGGACCGGGGTGCGCAATTACGCCGCGCGAAATAATCTGCGCCGGATGGGCAAAGGCGACGAAGTTCTTTTCTACCACAGCGGAGAGGAGAAAGCCGTCGTGGGCATCGCCAAGGTCATGCGGACTGCTTACGCCGACCCAACGGCCAGAGAGGGCGATTGGAGCGCGGTCGATCTTGCCCCGAACAAATCTTTGAGACGGCCAGTGACGCTTGGGCAAATCAAGAGCGATCATCGCCTGAGGAAGATTCAGCTTGTGCGCCAGTCGCGCTTGTCCGTCATGCCGCTGGCTACCGGCGAGTTTCGTGCAATCGTGGGCATGGGAGCGCTGTAGTCGTCGCCCTCTGGGCGACGCGCAGAGGTGTTTATGGCCCCAGTGGCGCGCTCGCCGCGGCGAGGGACGATTTTTGCGCTTGTTGGCGCAGAGAGCGCGATAGAAAATCTCTTGCGAGCATGACTTCGGTTGTTGCCACTCAATTCCTGCCGGTGATCGCGGCGGCAGGAGCCGCGAGAAACTTTATTGTTATCTCGTTGCACGACATCGCTCCTTCGAACCGAGCTATCGCGGAGAAGATCCTATCGGAATTAGTTCATCGCGGTGTACGGGTTTGCTCTCTTCTTGTTGTGCCCGATTACCATCATCAAGGTTTGGCCATGAAAGATCGCCCATTCGTGTCCTGGCTGCGAGAGCTCGAATCGGATGGACATGAGATCGTCATCCACGGTTATTTTCACGAACGTCCACGCGGGCCAAAAGAAACCTTGCGCAAGAAATTTCTGACGAGGTTCTATACGGATGATGAAGCCGAATTTTACGATCTTGATTATGAGGAGGCCTTCCGCCGAATCACGACCGCGCGCGATGAATTTCGCGCAGGCGGCCTAAGCCCACGAGGTTTTGTCGCACCTGCCTGGTTGCTCAGCCGGGAGGGAGAGCGTGCGGCCCGCAATGCGGAATTGGAATACACCACACGACTGCGGACGGTGCACGATCTGCGCTCGGGCGAGAATTTCCCGGCGCGATCGCTTGTTTACAGTGTTCGAAGCAATTGGCGACGCGTCGCTAGTCGTGCCTGGAATGCAGTACTGCCGCCATTCTTGAAAAGCAATCCGCTGTTGCGTTTGAGCATTCACCCGCCCGATTATTCTTATCCGGCCATTTGGCGGCAGATTGTCGATCTTATCAGTGCGATGGACGGAGTGAGAACGCCGATCACCTATCAAGACTGGATCGCCGAACAGAGGTCAATGGCAGACAGCGGAGCATAAAGAATGAGCAAATGCGACCTCCATATCCACTCGCGCTACAGCGCCAGGTCCGAGGAATGGTTGTTCCGTCGCTTGGACTTTCCCGATAGCTACTCCGATCCGCGTGAGTTACATCGACAATTGCTCGATCGCGGGATGGATTTCGTGACGATCACGGACCACGACACAATCGAAGGTTGTCTTCAGATCGGTCATCTGCCGCAATCATTCATCAGCGAGCAGATTACAACTTATTTTCCGCAGGATCCGTGCAAGGTTCACATTCTGGCTTGGGGAATCTCCGAGGCACAGCACCAAGGAATTGTCGCCGTCCGAGACAATATTTATGAGCTGCAAAAATATCTCGCGGCCACGCATATTGCCCATGCCGTCGCTCATCCGCTCTACAGCATCAACGGCCAGTTAGCCGCGTCGCACCTCGAACGGCTGATTCTCCTCTTTAAGCACTTCGAAGGCGTTAACGGTTTGCGCGACGCGCTCTTGAGCGAACTGACGCAAAATCTTTTCGGTGGCCTGACGCGGGAAAAGGTAGACATCTTTGCGAACCGCCACAATCTCGCACCGACGCATCCTGAGCCGTGGCGAAAAATTTTTACCGGCGGTTCCGATGATCACGGCGGAAAATTTATCGCGTCCGCGTGGACCGAAACGCCTCTAGCTCATTCCGCTGAGAAATTTCTCGAACACGTAGGCGCAGGCAACTGCAGCGTGCAAGGAAATGGCGGGACTCCCCTCGCCCTTTCGCACGGTTTTTACAACACGGTTTCCTGTTTCATTCAGGACCGTTTCCACGAGAAACTAGGGCCGAGCGCGATCATTCTTGAACAAATGTTTTCGCGGTTCATGGAGGGTCGCGATCCAACCGAGCTCACGCTGACCGAGAAAGGACGCATCTTCGCGCAAGGGGTGTTGTCCGGGAAAATTTTCGAATTGGTCAAACCCGCCAACGTCTCGATGTGGAAAGAGCTCTCGAGTTATTTCCAGCGACCGGACGTGAAAGCAAAGTTGGCGGAGGAACTGAACGGAGTTTCAGAGCCGGAACGCCGAACCTTTCTCATGGCGAACCTCGTCGCGGAACAACTGGCGTTCCGTCTTTTCAAGAAATTCGTCCTGCAGATTAGCAGCGGAAACATGGTGGAGAGCATGCAAGCGCTCACAGCGATTGCTCCGATCCTGATTGTCCTCACGCCGTACATTTATGGCTTTCACAGTCAGGCGCCTTCACGGAAGTGGTTGCGAAAGATTTTTCAAGAGCTCACCGGCGAAATCCCGTCCGCGCTACAGAATCGCAAGCGCGCCTGGTTCACCGATACGCTCGAAGACGTCAACGGCGTCGCGACGACGATCCGCAAAATGGCCGCGGCCGGGGCGGCGGCAGGAAAAGAATTGATCGTCGTCACTTCCCGAAGCGAATTGAACATCGACAACATTCCGATCAAGAACTTCAGGCCAATCGGCGAGTTCGAGTTGCCGGAATACGAGCTGCAAAAACTGAGCTTCCCACCCATCCTCCAGATGCTGGATTATATCCAGCGCGAACAATTTACCGAGATCATCGTCAGCACCCCAGGCCCAATTGGCCTGACCGCATTGTTCGCCGCCAAGATGCTGAATCTGCAAACCAGCGGGATTTACCACACCGATTTTCCGCAATACATCCGCATCCTTACCGAAGACAGCTACCTCGAAAGCGTCGCCTGGCGTTACATGCACTGGTTCTATGGCCAGCTCGACACGGTCTTCGTCAATTCCGAAGAATATCGCCAAAGCTGGATTAATCGCGGCTTGGATCCGGTGAAGCTGAAAATTCTTCCGCGCGGCCTAGATACCGAGCTTTTCAATCCGGCACGGCGCGATCCTGCGTTTTGGGAAAAATATGGCGTGGCAACGAACGGCGAAGTGCGCCTCCTCTATGTCGGCCGGATTTCACGCGAGAAAGATCTCGATGTTCTGGCAAATGCCTACCGCCGTCTCCGCGACGAGGGATTGTCGGTCCAACTTTTCGTCGTCGGGCATGGACCGTACTCGCAGGCGCTTTCTGAAACTCTCCCGGATGCAGTCTTCACTGGTTACCTCACCGGCGTCGAACTCGCCACCGCCTACGCCTCGGCCGATGTGTTCGCTTTTCCGAGCACCACTGACACCTTCGGCAACGTCATCATCGAAGCGCAGGCATCTGGCGTGCCGGTCGTCGTCTCCGACTCCGGCGGGCCCAAAGAGTTGGTGGACGACAAAACAAACGGCCTCGTGACCAAGTCGCATGACGTTGAGGACTTCACGCGTGCCATCCGCGCATTAATTGTCGATCCTGCGCTGCGGGAGCGAATGGGTGGTTGCGCCCGGCAAAGCGTTATCGATCGCAGTTGGCCGAATGCGTTCCGGAAATTTTGGTCGATGACCGAAGTGTAATTGCCGATTAAGTCGGCAGCGATGGCGGTATCGATGGAGGAATCGGCCCCGGTTCAGGCTGCGGAATTCCTACCCAGACATCGTAATCCGAACCGAATTGTCGCAAGAAGCAGAGCAGGAATGAGCGAAGCAACACGAAGATTGGCAACAGAATCACTGTGCCCACGTATGGAATGGCCGCGATGCAGCACGTCACGCACGTGGTGACGCAGCCAATGATTCCGCAGGCAATCGCGAGAACGATGAGAAACAAGCAATAAAAAATGATCGGCGCTGGATGCACCGTGACTAACGAAGTCGCCTCACGAAACGCCACTACCGCGCGACACCGGCGGCGATACATAATCGGCACCATAAAATGCGAAATCAGTGCCCAACCGAGCGCGGCGAAGACAATGAGAGCGCAAAACAGTACGATTTCCACGATCATGCCAACGTCCTTACCGGCCACGCTCTTCCCGGAAATGATTATCGGCAGCAGGAAGATCGCGAACGCTGCCGCGGCGGCCGCTAGAAAAAGTAAGACAACGAGCCACGAGAAAAGAAAAAGACTGTTTCCTTCACGCCAGAATTCTTTCCACGGTTCGACAATTGCCGGGCGGTTGCGCACGATGCAGTCCGTAAAGATGAAAGCACCTCGTGCTCTCACCCACGACAAGACAACAATAGTAGCCAAGACGATGAGGGAAATCACCGCGATGAGCGCGACGACCCAAGCTTGAATGTGCTCGCCCGATGCGAACAATGGGACGTTAGAGGAATTGTAGCTAGAGGAACGAAAACTCCAGTTTCCGGCGCCATTAAAAGGGAATTTGAAGCCGAAATTGAAATTCACTCCGCCGGCAAGGAATGCGGCAAATCCAATGACGCACCATTTGCTGAGATTAAATGGTTGAAAAAGGATCTTCTTCGTTAGCTCAAACGCTTCGCCGAAGGGCTTGAAAATCTCGATTTTCGGTTCGGTTCCATTCATTTGGAATTTAGCCGCCGCTCAAGCCGGTCACTGTAAGGGGAGCCATTGTGTGTAAGGTTAAAGAAATACGAGCATAGTTGGCGGGGCTGGATTGCCCGTGTCCCCGTCGCATTTCGCAAGCTGAGTTTTAATTGTCGATGTTAAAAAGGAAAAGAGAAATCGCCGAAGGGCAGAGCCAGGCCGCAGCTGGCGAACGAAAGACTGGCGTGACTCAAGCGCATATCGGCCGCCGATATCCGATCGGAGCGGAACTGATCGGTGCGAACGAAACGCACTTTCGCGTTTGGGCACCGAAAGCGCAGCGGGTCGATCTCGTCCTCGAAGACAGTGCGGAAAAAAATGCGAACCGAACTTTTCATCCGCTGACGTGCGAGGACGCCGGCTATTTTTCGGGCGTCGCGCACGCTGCCGCAGGGTCGCTTTATCGATTTCGCGTCAACAGTGCCGTACATTTTCATCCCGATCCCGCGTCGCGATTTCAACCACACGGCCCGCACGGTCCCTCGCAGGTTGTCGATCCAACGCGGTTTCAGTGGACGGATTCAGAGTGGCCCGGTGTGAAATTAAAGGGCCAGATCATTTATGAAATACACATCGGCACATTCACGCCCGAAGGCACCTGGCGCTCCGCGGCCGAGCAACTGGCAGAATTGAAACGCATCGGCATCAGCGTTATCGAGGTGATGCCGATTGCGGATTTTCCTGGAAAGTTCGGATGGGGCTACGATGGTGTCGATCTCTTTGCGCCGACACGCTTGTACGGAACTCCAGATGATTCGCGCTATTTCGTCAACCGCGCGCACTCGCTCGGTTTGGCTGTAATTTTGGATGTCGTTTACAATCATTTCGGCCCGGACGGGAATTATCTCGGCGTTTACTCCGACGATTATCTGCAACGTGGAAGTATAACCGACTGGGGTGATTCCGTTAATTTCGACGGACCGAACTCGGAGCCGGTACGCGAATTTTTCATCACCAATGGTCGCTACTGGATCGATGAATTTCATTTCGATGGATTTCGCTTCGACGCGACGGAAAGCATTTTCGACAGATCGGAAGAGCACATTCTCGGCGCGATCGGCCGAGCTGCGCGGAGTGCTGCAGCTGAACGTTCCATCGTACTGGTGGCGGAGAATGAACGACAGGAGGGGAAATTGATTCGGCCGCGCAGCGAAGGGGGCGACGATCTCGACGGTGTCTGGAATGATGATCTTCATCACAGCGCGTTTGTCGCGCTGACCGGCCGCCGCGAAGCGTATTACACGGACTATCTCGGGGCACCGCAGGAATTCATTTCCGCCGCGAAATACGGTTACCTTTTTCAAGGACAATCGTATTCCTGGCAGCAAGCACCTCGCGGGACACTGGCTCTGGGTGCGCCGCCGGAAGCGTTCGTCGCGTTTGTCGAAAACCACGATCAAGTTTCAAACACGCTCGCCGGCCAGCGAGTGCGCTTCGAAACTTCACCCGGGCGATATCGCGCCATGACCGCGCTGCTGCTGCTCGGTCCCTGGACGCCGCTGCTTTTTCAAGGCCAGGAATTTGGAACATCGAGACCGTTCCTTTATTTTAGCGACGTGGGCGACGACAAACTTCGGGACGCGGTTCGCAAAGGGCGTTTCGAGTTTCTCTCGCAGTTTCCGTCACTTGCCAGCCCGGAAACTCAGCGGCAACTGCCAATGCCCTCCGACCTAGAGAGCTTCACTCGCTGCAAGTTAGATTTCTCGGAGCGGAAAAAAAACAAACAACTCTACGATTTGCATGTCGATCTTATGAGACTCCGTCGCGAAGATTCGCGTCTTCGGGAACAAAGGATCGGCGGCGTGGATGGCGCTGTCCTCGGGCCGAGAAGCTTTGTGCTTCGCTATTTTGCGGAAGGAAATGACGACCGTTTGCTGCTTGTTAATTTTGGCGAAGCTCAGTTGCTCGAGCCCATGCCGGAGCCGCTGCTTGCGCCACCGGTTGGATTTGAGTGGGCGACGCTTTGGTCAAGTGAATCAGAGAGATATGGCGGACCGGGCGCCGTTGCATTGCCAACGCAGGACTCTTGGACTCTACCGGCGGAAGCCGCGGTTGTGCTGCAACTCGTGCGCGAGACAGCGCCACGGCGCAAACCTAAGAAGCGCGGCTAAAGATCTGTTTGGCAACGCGTGCATGGTCTCATGAACATGAAAGGCGAGATGAGTGGAGCGGTGGTGCGTTCAATGCCCTGGGATGGCGCACACATGTCGCGCGAGCTTTTGCTCAATCGCGAATGGCTCGTGACAAACGGACTTGGCGGTTACGCCTCCGGCACAGTCTCCGGCGCCGTCACGCGTCGTTATCACGGTTTGCTCATCGCGGCATTGCCGGCGCCCTTGGGGCGCATTGTGATGTGGAGTCACGTGTCGGAATTTCTCCGCTTCAGCGACCATGATGTGGTTTCTCTCGGCGCGGAGGAACGCGCTGGTGGTCAGCTTGATTTGAAAAGCGCCGACTACCTGAGCGAGTTCCGACTCGAGGATGGGCTTCCGGTGTGGACCTATCGTGTTCGCGAAGTTGTGGTTGAGAAACGCGTTTTGCTCCCGCATTTGCAGAATACAGTTCACATCAGCTACAAGGTGATCTCAAAAGGAGTGCCGCCGCGACTCGAGTTGCGTCCTGCCTTTCATTTTCGACATCATGAAGCCCCAGTGGACGCGGACTTGGCCGCTCCTTATAAACTCACTGCAATAGATGGTCGTTACGAAATCGCCGCCGCTCGCCGAAAACTACCGCCGCTTCGCATGCAGCTCCACGGCCGCGAATCCGCTTTCACGATCGCTCCATCGAAAATTCCTCAAGTCGTTTATCGCATCGAGCAGCAGCGAGGTTATGCCTACGAAGGCGAGCTCTGGAGCCCGGGATTCTTTCGAGTCGATCTTACCGAACGAAGCACGGCGACGTTAGTTGCTTCAACCGAGCCCTGGGATATTATCGACGTTTTGGGTCCCGAAGACGTTCTCGTGGCCGAATGCGAACGACGTGCGCGTTTGCTTCACGGTGCCATCCCAAAAATGCGCCAAAATTTTCCGGCGGAACTGGTTTTCGCTGCCGACCAATTTGTCATTACGCCGGCAGGCCGTTTCGAGGAGGTGGCCCGCGCGCATGCCGCCGGCGACGAAGTGCGCACCGTCATCGCCGGGTATCACTGGTTCACAGATTGGGGACGCGACACGATGATTAGCCTGGAAGGTTTGACGCTGATCACTGGACGTTGCCTCGAGGCAGGCTACATCCTGCGGACATTCGCGTATTATGTCCGCGACGGTTTGATCCCGAACATGTTTCCCGATGGCGCAAAGGAAGGGAAATATAACACGGCAGACGCGACGCTTTGGTTCTTTCACGCGCTCGGCCGCTACCTCGATCGCACCGCCGACCGCACAACGCTGCAGCTTCTTTTGCCGACATTGACCGACATTGCCGAACATCATTTGCGTGGCACCAAGTTCAATATTCATGTGGATCCGGCAGACGGTCTGCTCGCGCAAGGTCAGGAGGGTTACCAACTCACCTGGATGGATGCGAAGATAGGCGATTGGGTGGTGACACCGCGGCGCGGCAAAGCAGTCGAGATCAACGCACTTTGGTACAATGCTCTCCGATTGCTCGCGAATTGGTTGCGCGAAATTGGCGACGATGCGTCCGCGCAACATTACGACGAACAGGCCGAACAGGCGCGTGTTTCATTTAACAATCGATTCTGGTTCGCGGAGGGCGGTTACCTTTACGACGTTGTCGATGTTGACGGCGGCTCAAAGAATGATTCGTCGTGCCGGCCAAATCAATTGTTTGCTATCTCGCTCGATTACCCAGTGCTTGATGCGAAACATTGGAAATCGGTTCTGGACGTCGCGGAAAAGGAATTGCTCACGCCGGTTGGGTTGCGCACGCTTTCGCCTGACGATCCAGAATACAAACCCATTTACAGTGGCGATCTTCGTTCGCGCGACGGCGCATATCATCAAGGCACGGTCTGGGCATGGCTGATCGGACCATTTATCGACGCATGGCTGAAGGTTCATCCGCATGATCGAGCCGCCGCGCGCAAATTTCTTGAAACTTTCCCGCTCCATCTGAGCGACAACGGTATTGGCACGATCAGCGAAGTTTTTGACGCGCGCGAGCCGCACCTGGCCGGGGGTTGCAT
>DATMPQ010000238.1:0-6293 GCA_035567015.1 Chthoniobacterales bacterium
GCGGCAGTGCGAATCGTTTTGCGTGCGCAAACAACGAGCAGGGCTTGGTTTTCGGTCGAATCAAAGACAGGATCGTGCTGCATGGTCGCAGGTTTGAGCAACCTGTGTGCCGCCCCATCGCCACTACACCGCTTCGCGAATTTGTTTCGCAGGCGACCCGCCTGCCGCTACAGCCGTGCATTATCCCCGGTATTTCTGGATCAGGTGATCGATGTAAACGCTGTAGGCCTCGGCGAGGGGCGCACTTTCGATGAACAGGATATTCTCGGCGTTGAATTGGGCGCTGCGCGAGAAGTTATAGGAGCCGGTGATCACGCTGTCGTCGATCACGAGGACTTTGTTGTGCATGAAATCGTGGCGCCCGTTCGGTGTGTAGGGAGTTGAATTTTTTCCGACCAGGCCGGCGCGCGCGACGATCTCTTTAAGCGCGCCGATCTTCCAACGATTTTGCGGCACATCCTGCCACTGCACGTAAACCTCGGCCATTTGAGTGCGATCGTAAATTCCATCCACGGCGACGCGGCCTGCGCGCAACAAATTTCCAAGCTCGGCGATAAGAGTGCCTGAGTTTATTAATAAACTGCAGATGCGGACGCGACGCTGCGCCGAGCGAACGCGCCTCGCGATTTCGGAATCGGCTTCCAACCCGCATCCCGGAGAAAACAGGACGCGCGCCTCGGCCGGTTGACCAGAAAAAGAGAGCGGCACGGGCACGGTGTGAATGTTGCCGGTGTGATCGAAGTTTTGTTTTTCCCAGAGCTGCTCGAAATCCTGAGCGTAGTAATTGGCTAGCGACGGAGAATCGATCTCGAGAATATTGTTTTCCATTAAGGTAAAGGCGTCGTCCGTCATATTGGTCGAGCCAGTCCAGATCGATTGTCGATCGCGCAGGATAAATTTGCTGTGCATCAGTTTCATGCCGGCAATGCGACGCGAGGGGTATCCTAACGATTGGACAAATGCGCCGGTGCCTGCGGGAGCGGGATCCTGACCGGCGGCTACATTTGGCTGAGATGGCTTGTCGCCGTCGTAGCAAAAACGGATTTGCACACCTGCCGCTGCTCGTTCGCGCAAAGCCGACACTAATTGGGCGCGGAGCGGATCACTGAACCGCATGTCGTAAACGGCAATATCGAGAGTTTGCTTTGTGGCACGTATGAACGCGGTCAGCCGCGCCATCACGGCATCGGCGGATTGCTCGCCTTGAGCGAGAAAGAGAACCGAAAGATTATCCACGCTGGGACCGCCCATCGCCTGATCGACGGCGCAACGCAAATCAGAGGTCAGCCGCCTACGCCGAGACCACTCCGAAAGCTTTCGCGAGCGGGCGGCGAGCCTAGGAGGTCAGAGGTCAACGCCGGGCGGCAGCTTTAGTCAGGAGTTTCTGACTCCACTCGGCACGCAAGACTTTCATCTCCGCTTTAAGCCCGACCATGCGCGACGCGACGCCTTTGTATTTTTTGGTGATGCCGCTGACCGTCCTCGTTACCGCGCCCTGATTGACCAGGCCCTGAAGCTTTTCATAAGAACGCAGGCGCAGCATCTCTTCGCCGCCACTGGCAGCGTTTCGTTCCCGAAGATTAAGCAGGATGATGTCGAACAGAGGCTTGAATTCGAACGAAGATTTGGAGGAAAGCACGGCCACCAACTCTTCGGTAATGTTGTCGGGCATCCGACGTGAAAAAGAGGCACCAGAGGGTTTAGACATCGATAACTATAGGCCAGATCTGGGAAATAGCTAACGGGTAAGGCGATGGCGGAGCTGGAGGAACGGGCGTTCGATCGACAAGAAAAGGATGAGGCCGGCAGCGTAGATCAATAGCTCGACGAGGAGAATGGCCGGAACTGATGTGAGCGCGATGTTATGATTGGAGCAGAATCGGATCGCAGCGTGGATAATGAGCTTGTGGCTCAGGTAAACGCTGTACGCGATGCTGGCGAAGAAGGCTGCACCGGGCACTTCGATTCGCCGGAACGGCAGACGTGGACTGACACCGCAGACGAGGAACGCGGCCATGCCGAAAGCAATGAGCGGAAATTGCCAGATACAGGTCGCAATGGTGAGATCGTTCTCGCCCAGATATAAGCCGTAAACAATCGCGGCGAGGCCGGGCAGCCAGAGCCAGCGCGCCGCATCCATGAGCCGCTCCCACCAGTTCGGCCGAAATTTCTCGATCGCCGCGAGGACGACGCCGAAAACGAGCGGATCCAGCCGCGTCCAGGTCGGATAGTAGATCCAGAGTTGGAATCCGCGGTCAGAAACGCCGGTGTCGCCGGGGTTTCGCCAGGCGAGAAAGGCGCGGAGGGCGATCCCGCCCAGAACGACGACGCACGGAACGATGACGCCCGCCCGCTTCCACCGACCGACGACCAAAAGAACCAACGGCAGCGCCAGGTAGAACTGATCTTCTATCGCAAGCGACCAGGCGTGGGAGAAAGCGGTGCCGCCGTGGAGGCCGATGTTTTGCACCGAGATGAGGAATTTCCAGAGCGGCGATATCTCTGGAAATTCGCGCACAGACGGCAAGGAAAAGTAAATCGCGAGAATGACGAAGTAAGCGGGCAGGATTCGCAAGGCGCGGCGCATGAAGAAGCGCAGGAAATTAATGTTTTGCCCACGCTCGAGCGGCGCAAGCAATTGTCCGCCGATGAGATAACCGCTGAGGACGAAGAAAAGATCGACACCGACCCAGCCGAAGCGATGCCAATGATTCGGAAGCGCGAAGCCGAAAATGCCGGCGTGATAGATAACAACGACGATGATGGCCAGCGCACGGAGGAGATCGAGACCGGGTTGGCGTTCGCGATTTCGAAAGCGCGGATCGATTACGGTCTCGCTCACGGGTTCATCGACGCGGGGAATGTAACAGACAGCCGCTCAATCCGTCGATGAATCGTTTGCCGCGATTGAACGCGTTACACACAAAGCGATAATCCGCTGCCCTATTTCTTTTGCGATAACAGGCTGATTAATGATTAAGACTTTTCAACGGCTGTGGTTTCGGAGATCGACATCTTGTTTAGCTCGGACTGATCCCGAATCGGGAGCGTAAACCAAAACGTGCTTCCTTTCCCAAGTTCGCTCTGAACGCCGATTTTTCCTTGGTGCGCTTCTACCGCAAGCCGGCAAAAGGCGAGGCCGAGGCCGGTGGAATGTCGATGCTCGCTGCCGCTGTCTGTCTGTCCGAATTTTTCGAAGATGTGTTTGTGCTGATCCGGCGGGATGCCCTGGCCGTCGTCGCTCACCGAGATCGTCACATCCGCCACGTTGCGCTCAACCTTCACCCGAATGGTTCCATCTGATCTTGTGAACTTCAGCGCATTGCTGATCAAGTTTTCGAGAACGCGGCGAATCACATCGGCGTCGCAAGTGACCGAAACCGTTCCAGGGGGCACGTCGCAACCAAGTATGCGGCCATGGAGCACAGGAGTAAATCGACTCGCAGTTTTGCGCACGATCTGCGCGACATCGTTGGATTGTGAGCGAAGCGGCATTTCGCCCGCCTCGAGACGACCGACATCCAGCAGGGTCGTGATCATATCGGCCATGTCGTGGGCGCCACGTTTCGCTTCGGCGACACACTGTGCTTCGCTTGGGTTCAGTTTGTCGGAAGCCATTTCCTCCAGCGCATCCACGTAGCCCGTGACGACGGTCAGCGGCGACCGAAGGTCGTGAACGATCATATGGGTGAGATCGTCCCGCTTTTGCAATGTCGATCTTAGTTTGGCTTCCTCGATGAGCTCGAAGGTGAAATCCGAAACCAGGCAGAAGAGAACGTTTGAGTTGAGGGCCAGGAGCGGGGCAAGGCAGGGAAGATAAAGGGCTTGATGATTGTAAAACCAAAGAGCGCAAAACGGCCCGGCTCCGTCAAGTCCGCCAAGAGCGAGCAAACGCAGCCACGGCGACCGAATCACCAAGCAAAGTGCAGCTCCAAGGAGTGTCGCCAAAATTGTGACAGCCGCTCTGGCAAACGGCGAAAGTTCTTTCAGGAATTCGCCGTGCAGCATTGCATTAAGGGTGTTGAGATGGAGCTCGGCGCCGGGCATTGAGCCGAACGGCGTCGCGAACTCGTCCCTCTGCCATTTTCCTTCCGATCCGACGACGACGATCTTGTTCCGGAAAAATTCGCCGGACCGGTAATTGTGTTCCCAATATTCGGGCACGAAAATTTCGAAGACCGGATGCGGACGGAAACCCGATCGAGGCGTAAAGCGCATAAGATGCTCGGCCAGATCATTGGGAACCAGCTCGGGATGTCCAGCCTGTGAGACAGTGCGCGCCGAAAGCGAAAGGTAGGTTGCCGTCGAACGCTCGCGCTCTTGAAAGGCGACGCGGTATTGAGTCCCGCGCACAATTTTGTCTTCGTCGGTGAAAAAATTGGTGAACCCGACGCGACTATCTGGCATCTTCGCCCTTGGGATCAGGGTTTCCACAGGTGGGTCGTAACTGGAGGGAATGGGGCGCGATCGATCCACATCGGCAGGAGAAACGAAGTTACTTCCGATCACGACGTGCGACTTGAATTGATCGAGCGCCGCGCGAAATGCGTCATCACCCGGTGCCGGCGCTGGAAAGAGGCAATCGTAAGCGACCACCTTTGCCCCAGCGCGGACGAGGCGCTCTAAGATCCTGGCGTAGATTTCGCGGTTCCACGGCCAACCTTTGCTCATAATCTCAAGAGCGCGCCGGCACTCGGGATCGCTGGCACTCGACGGAAACAGTCGCTTGACATCGAGGTCTTCATCCAAAGTCACGGAATCGGAATCGATCGCGAGAAAGAGGAGATCTGGATTGATCGGCGTCGTCCGTCCCGAGCGAGCGATGACATCGCGAAGCCGCGATTCGGTCTGAAGGTAATAGCCCGAAGGCACGAAGTCGACCAAGGTCGCGGATCCCGCACAAAGCGCTGCGAGCAGAACGACGACAATGGTGCGCCGACGGGACATGATCTCGGACGCAGCGGGAAACATGCCGACAGAGCAATCGTGTGGACCGCGTGGGAACAGGCGGGCATGCGCCTCGCTAAATTTCCGAGGTGGTTTCCAAGTTCACCCGCCTCATTTTGATGCTTGCTGCGACGCGGGCAAAGAGGGAGCTTGGTCTGCTTGCCCAATTTCGCCTTTTCAGGACTCTGCAGACAGGGCGTTGGCCGCTCGAAACGGCTCAAATTAACTGGCGTTTTTTTGATTTGACTGATTACAATAATTATGATAATTACGAGCAATCGGGTCAAACATTAACCGTTCACATATATGCTTAAAACTAATCTTTCCTTAATTGTCGTCGCTGTCGTCTGCATCTTTTCCGCTCAGCAATCGCCCGCGGGTCCGCTTACATCGGCAGAAGTCACCAAGATTATTAACCGGGTTAGCGTAATCGACCCGGCGAAAGGCGGCCATCCGGCTACTATACGCGACATCATCAAAGACGATCTCGGCCTCCAAACTGGGGCCAAATCGCGCTCGGAGTTGCTTTTCCAAGATAATACCCTGACGCGCCTCGGGGCGGAGACATTCTTCAGTTTCAAAACGGGGACGCGCGACATGACCTTGGAGAAGGGGTCCATGCTTCTTCAAGTGCCGAAGGGGCTGGGCGGCGCGAAGATTCACACCGCGGCGGTCACGGCGGCCATCACCGGCACGACGATCATGATGGAATATATCCCCAAACAGTACATCAAAGTGCTCGTCCTTGAAGGAAGCTTGCGCTTGTCGAGGAACGGGGCCCCCGGTGATTCAGTGCTTCTTAGGCCCGGCAAGATGGTGATCATGCGGCCGGACGCGAACAAAATTCCCGATCCGGTTGATGTCAATCTGGAGCATATCGTTAAGACGTCGCCCCTGGTCAACTTTCCAGGCGGCGACACATTGCCGAGTATGCCGCTTATTCAAGCCGCGATTAGCGACCAGGCCAAAGAGCTGGCAAAGGGGATTCTTCTTCCGACAAACCTGGTCATAGGTCACGGGACTAGGGTAATCTTGGCTTCTAACGACCAGCTGGCCAAAACCCTCGGCCGAGTCGGCCTTGGCGGGTCTCTTCCAGCAAATGCCTCTACTAACGCTTTGATTGCCGTAAACAATACTCTCGGCTCGCGCGGCGTTGTTACGAACGGATTGTTAGGCGGGAACCTGACGGGAACGACAGTTTCGGTATCGAACAGCAACCAACTTCTAACACTCCTGAACAACGCTACGCCGGGTTCCGGGGGAACAATCACGATCACTCCAGCCACAGTCAATGCTGGTGCGAATGTGACGGTCGCTGGGGCTGGCACGGTCAACACTAGCGTCTC
>DATMPQ010000239.1:0-4617 GCA_035567015.1 Chthoniobacterales bacterium
AATCGGTTTGCCGGACACAATTGCAACCACATTTACCGGCGCAGCGGCGGAGTTCCGTTCGTCGCTAACGAGCGAGCCGCTGCTGATTTTGGCGGCCGTTGTGGTGATCTACATCGTGCTCGGCGTTCTCTACGAAAGTTACATTCATCCGATCACGATCCTTTCGACATTGCCATCCGCCGGCGTCGGCGCGCTGCTCGCGCTGCTCATTTGCCGCATCGATTTTTCGTTGGTCGCGCTCATCGGCATCATTTTGCTGATCGGCATCGTGAAAAAAAACGCGATCATGATGATCGATTTCGCCCTCGAAGCCGAACGCAAGGAAGGGATGTCGCCGGAAGAATCGATTTACCAGGCGTGCCTGCTGCGCTTTCGGCCCATCATGATGACAACAGCGGCGGCCTTGCTTGGCGCGTTGCCACTTGCCCTCGAGGGTGGAACTGGCAGCGAACTGCGGCGCCCGCTCGGAATTTCTATCGTCGGCGGCTTGTTGCTTTCGCAATTTCTCACGCTCTACACAACGCCGGTCATTTATCTTTATCTCGATCGCTTCGGACACTGGGTTGAGGAACGCCGTAGTCGTGGCCGAGTCGCGCAAGGTGAATTGTCGTTAACATCAACATCAACATCGGAACCTGAACGAGAGCCGGAGTACGCAGCGGTCAATGGCGAAAATGATCGACCGGGATTTTAGGCGATGAACGTTTCGGAGCCATTCATTCGCCGGCCGGTTGGCACATCGCTACTGGCCGCGGGGGTGTTGTTGCTCGGAGCGGTGGCTTATCACTTCCTCCCGGTTGCACCCCTGCCGAAAGTCGATTTCCCGACTATCAACGTCAGCGCGCAGGAGCCGGGCGTCGATCCTCAGACCGCGGCCTCATCGCTGGCCGCGCCGCTGGAGCGACGGTTCGCGCAAATCGCTGGTGTGTCAGAAATCACCTCAGTCAGTTCGTTAGGCGGATCCTCGATTACAATTCAGTTCGATCTCAATCGCGACATCAACGGCGCGGCCCGCGACGTGCAGAGCGCAATCAACGCCGCGTCCGGGGAATTGCCAAGCGGACTACCGCAGCCGCCTTCCTATAAAAAAGCGAATCCGTCGGACGCGCCGATCATGGTGCTGGCGATGACGTCGGACGCGTTGCCTTTGTCGCAAGTTTACAATCTCGCCGATCAAATCATCGGCCAACGCATCAGCCAGGTCGACGGCGTCAGCCAGGTGATCATCGGCGGCGGCGCGAAATCGGCCGTACGCGTCCAGATGAATCCAGTGGCGCTCGCGTCGATGGGTCTCAGCCTCGAAGACATTCGCACGACGCTCTCGCAGGTGAATGTCCTGTCGCCAAAAGGTGTAATCGATGGGAAGAACCAGAGTTTCGTGATTTCGAGCAACGATCAGCTAACTCACGCTGATCAATATCAACCGATCATCGTCGCGCAACACAATGGAGCGGCCGTGCCCTTACGCGATGTAGGCATCGCGATTGACGCGCAGGAAAACCGCGACCAGGCCGGTTTGTTCAACAATAAGCGCGCCGTCCTGCTCGTCATTTTCAAGCAGCCGGACGCGAACGTCGTTCGCACGACCGATCTGATTCACGCCATCTTGCCGCAATTGAGAACCTGGCTGCCACCGAGCGTGCATCTCGACGTCATGAGCGATCGCACCACGACGATCCGCGCGTCCGTGCACGACGTCCAACTAACGCTCCTCATCACGATGGCCCTCGTCGTGATGGTGATGTTTCTCTTCCTGCGCCGGTTTTGGCCGACGTTTATCTCCAGTGTCACAATGCCGCTCGCGCTCGCCGGCACCTTCGGTGTGATGTGGCTGTGCGGTTACAGCCTCGATAATCTCTCGCTCATGGCATTGACGGTTTCGACCGGATTCGTGGTCGATGACGCGATCGTGGTCATTGAAAACATTGTGCGTTTCATTGAAAAGGGCGAGCCCCCCCTCCAAGCTGCGTTGAAAGGCGCGCGTCAGATTGGTTTCACGGTCATCTCAATCAGTCTTTCGCTCGTGGCGGTTTTCATCCCGCTTTTGTTCATGGGCGGATTGATCGGGCGTTTGTTTCATGAATTCGCGGTGACGCTGAGCGCGGCGATTCTCGTCTCGGGCGTGGTTTCATTAACGCTTACCCCGATGCTCTGCGGCCGATTTCTCAAAAGCGAGGAGCGACATCGCCAGCGCGGCGTGATCGATCGACTCAGCGAGCGCGGTTTCAACGCCATGCACAATTTCTACGAGCGCAGTTTGAAATGGGTCCTCGAACACGAATCCACTATGCTCATCACCACCGTCCTGGTGATCTTCGCGACAGTATTCCTCTACTTTATCGTTCCGGGAGGATTGTTTCCGCAGCAGGACACGGGGCAAATGATGGGCACGACCGAGGCCGCGCAAGACATTTCTTTCGAAGCGATGAGAGAAAAGCAAGAGCAGGTCGTTAAAACCGTGATGGCCGATCCGGCGGTGCAGGCCGTGGGCTCATTTTTCGGCGGCGGCACTGGCTCGGCGCTGAATAACGGGCGCATGTTCATCAGCTTGAAACCAAAAGGTTCGGGCAAAGACGAACGCAAGGACGATGTCGGCACGATCATCGCGCGTCTAAGGCAAAAGCTCTCGAAAATTCCCGGCGCGCAACTCTTTCTTACACCGGGGCAGGACATTCGGGTCGGTGGGCGCATGTCAAAAGGCCTCTATCAATACGCGCTCACCGACCAAAATATCGACGAATTGAATTCGTGGGCGCCGAAGCTCGTGAAAAAGCTACATGAATATCCGCAGATCAAAGACGCAACAAGCGATCAGCAATTTCGCGGATTGCAGGAAACCGTTGTAATCGATCGCGACGCGGCCGCGCGTCTCGGCATTCAACCGCAAGCGGTGGACAGCACCCTTTACAGCGCGTTCGGCCAGCGACAGGTCTCGATCATTTACACGCAACAAAACCAATATCACGTCATTCTAGAGGTCGATCCGAAGTTTCAGCTCGATCCCAGTTCGCTTGACAAAATCTACGTCAAATCAAATTCCGGAAGCCAGGTGCCACTGAGCACGATCGCACATTTTCAGTTGGATAACACGCCACTTTCAGTCAATCACCAGGGCCAGTTTCCATGCGTAACGATTTCCTTTAACCTCGCGCAAGGCGTTTCATTGAGCCAAGCAAATCAAATCATGGAGCGCGCCACGAGGGAGTTATCCATTCCGTCCAGCATTCACGGAGATTTTGCGGGAACGGCGAAGGTCTATCAGGCGTCGGTGGCATCAACGCTTTGGTTATTACTTGGCGCACTACTAGCCGTCTACATCATCCTCGGCATGCTCTACGAAAGTCTTATTCATCCGTTGACGATCCTTTCAACAATTCCTTCAGCCGGACTCGGCGCGCTGCTCGCGATACTACTGATGGGCTATGATTTCGATCTAGTTGCGAAGATCGGCATCATCCTGCTCATCGGCATCGTAAAAAAGAATGCGATCATGATGGTCGATTTCGCGCTCGAGGCGGAACGTCACGAAGGACTCAGTCCCGAAGAATCGATTTATCAAGCCTGCCTCGTCCGCTTCCGCCCGATCATGATGACGACGATGGCTGCGATGTTCGGCGCGTTGCCGCTCGCCATTGGGATGGGAATCGGCAGCGAGTTGCGCAAGCCGCTCGGCATCGCCATTGTCGGCGGCCTAATTGTCTCGCAAATGCTTACGCTTTACACCACACCGGTAATTTACCTGGCTCTCGATCGACTCCGGCAACGTCGAAAGAAGGGTGGCAAGGATATTGTCGATCTTCATCCGCTGGGCTGGCCACAGTTTGCCGGGCCTTCCGGCGGATAAGCGACCGGTGCGTTTGACATATCGGTTCGACGCGATCCTTTTAGAGCTTCGCTTGGCAAATTCTCATGAGCTTACGCTTGGCCATCATTCTCATTTCCGCCGCCCTAATTGCGCCGGCCGGATTTACCCAAGAACAAAAGCCACCGACTCTCAATGAGTTGGTGGCCAAAAACATCGAAGCCAAGGGAGGGGCCGATGCATTGCGCGCGCTGCAATCGCTGAAGCTCACCGGCAAGATGCTCGTGCAACAGGGCCAAATCGAGCTCGCTTATAATCAGATAAAGAAACAGCCGGGCGAAGTGCGCACCGAAGCAACTTTGCAAGGAATGATGATGGTGCAGGCTTATGACGGAAAAGAGGGCTGGAAAATCTGGCCATTCCAAGGGCGGAAAGATCCGGAAAAAATGTCCGCGGACGACGTTAAGTCGCTCATAGAAGACGCTGAAATCGATGGGCCACTAGTGGATTGGAAGGCCAAGCAGAGCACGCTGGAATATCTCGGGACCGAAGATGTCGATGGTACGCCGGCTTACAAAATCAAAGTCGTGCGCAAAAACGGCGATGTGAATTTTGTTTACCTTGATCCGGATGGCTTTTTGGAAATCCGGATTTTGACCCAGCGGATCAAACACGGCGCGCAAGAGGAAGTGGAAACCGATGTTGGCGATTACGAAAAAATCGGCGGCGTGTTCGTTCCTTTCTCGATCGAGTCCGGGCGCAAGGGCGATCCGGACAAACAAAAGATCATTATCGATAAGGCCGAAGCCAACGTG